>JANONN010000340.1:0-4599 GCA_031420835.1 Ignavibacteriales bacterium
GCGGCCATCAGACCCAACGTCGTAGCTTTGATCGCCCCAGACATCGCGGGGATAGGGCCCACGGAAAAGCTCAGCGGGCGGGGACGCCTCGAAGGCTATGCCTTGCGCGATGCGAATGGCCATTATCCCATTACGATATCTGAAGTACAGTTCCTTGCCGTCCACCGACCACGCCGGCTCCTCACCGCCATCCACCGACACGAGATACTTCGGCGTCATCGCAGGCCAGGGTCGCACATACACTTCCCATCGTCCGCTCTCATCCGATTGGTATGCGAACCAACGACCGTTGGGGGAGAACCGACCGCCACGCTGTGCACCAGGTATTGGGAAACCTCGAACTTGTCTTGTCTTGGTGTCAAGAAAATGGAGATCCATCCGCTCCTGCGCCGAACTCCCATAATAGGTAACGAACTTTCCATCGAGGGAGAACGAAGTCGGCCAGCTTTCCGGCCCGGGCGCGAGCAACGTGTCCGGTGGTTGGCTTGCATCGGCAACCTGCCAAAGCAATCCGGAGGTCTGAAAGCCAGCACCGCCGCCCGCTCCGGAGAACACGATTTTTCCGCCATCCGGACTCCAAACCGGCTCAGTGTGCCGATTCATTGTACCTAAGAGCAAGCGACCCTTCGTACGAAGATCAACAGCGTAGAGACGGCCATCATCGTGGCGAACTGCCAACCGGCGGCCGTCCGGCGAAAGCCTCGGCCACCGATAGAATGACGCGGGAAGACCCACTGGGGTGGAAACACCAGAACGGCCCACCCACACAGGTTCCACCCTCCGTCCTTCTCCGGCGTCTATCCATGCCAAGGATCGGCTTACACTTACCAAATGCTCTTCGAAAAAAGCTCCGGGGGGAGCAGAGGGGAAACCGGTGATCGCCACCGCATCTCCCAACAGTGTCACATTGTCTTCGTCAAAGTGTCCCGCACGCCTCTGGCCAGCTTGCGTGAACACGAGAATGTTCTCCACAAGACTCGACGGAGGTTCGATCGGGGCCGGCAAATCACGCCGCACGAGGCCATCAGCAGAGAGCAACGCCACGCCTCTCTTATTCGTCACGGTAGACTGAAACAAGAATGTTTCCTTTGTCCGTCACGCAGAGATTGCCAAAGGATTCCCTTTTCACCGAGTCTGTGTTGACAATCAAACTCGCCTCTCCTCCCGCTGCCGGGAGGGTCCAGAGTCCGGACGCCCCAGCAATAAGTATACGACCATCAGGATGCCAGGCCTTCCCCATCACATTCCAGTCCGTGTCTTTCACATCGCCAACCCGGCTTGCCACACCCCCTTTTGCCGGAATCTTCCAGATACTTGTTCCTGTTCCCCCGGTCGCCCCAGATCCTCTCAGGAAAGCAAGCCAACGACTGTCGGGAGAAAAGAATGGCTGTCTCCCACCTCCCGCTAATACAAGAGATTCGAACTGATCAGTCTGACGAATAAAAATGGAACTGAAGTCCCCTTGATCCACGCTGAAAGCAATAGTGCGTCCATCCGGAGAGACCACCGGCGCACCATGCAGAGACGGATTGTGCGAAAGGCCGCTCACCGTGTCCGGTAGGCCTATCGTGAATCGAAAGACTTGGGCACTGGATGACGTACCCTTTTCACGAAAGATCAAGAACGAGACTATTGTCGTGATGAAAAACAGAATCGACAGCGCAACCCACAAGAGGCTGACGTTTCTCATCCGAGCGACGAATCCCGCCAACCCTCTTCTTTCTGAAGAGCCTTGCATCTCTTCTTCAGGAAGCCGATATGCCGGACGTGCGAGAGACACTCGACTGACCCGCTGACGGCTCGATGCTCGTTTGATTCTTTTTAAATCTCTCGCAACCTCTGCGACGGATTGACATCGTTCCTTGAGATCTTTTGCCAAACAATCCAGAACAATGGTATCTAACTCAGGGTCAATCTCTGGCTTGATGGTAGAGATTGGGTCGGGATCGACGTTGACAATCTCATAATTGATCGCCGTCTCGTGCACTCCCTTGAACGGCGACTGCCCGGCGAACATCTCATAAAGGAGAACGCCCAGCGAGAAAATATCCGTTCGATGATCGGTTTCCATTCCCTGCACTTGTTCCGGCGACATGTAGCCTGTTGTTCCGACAGTGCTGCCAGCTTTCGTCAAGCGCGACGCGCTCTTGAGCTTCGCGAGACCGAAATCCATAATCCGTACTCTGCCGTCCTTCTGGATCATGATATTCTCCGGCTTGATATCGCGATGCACAATGCCTTTTTCGTGTGCAGCAGCAAGTCCATCCGCCATTTGAATACCGATTTCTATGGCCTGTTTAAGCGGAACATTCGATCCCTTCTCCCTCAATGTCTGTCCTTCAACAAACTCCATCACGATGTAGGTCTGTGACTCATACTCTTCGATTCCGTGAATGGTGCAGATGTTGGGATGATTCAGAGCAGCGGCGGCTTGAGCTTCTTGGATGAAGCGGGCTTTGTCTTGCTCGGAAGTTGACATGTGCTGTGGCAGAAACTTGAGCGCAATGAGGCGATCGAGCTTCGTGTCTTGGGCTTTATACACAACACCCATACCGCCTTCGCCCAACTTTTCCAGAATCTTATAATGAGAGATTGTTTGTCCGATCATAGCATCCTCCTTTGGGTTCCGACACAAATCAGCGAAGACTTTTTAAGAATCTTCACCCCGTGAGATAGTAACTGCTGTTACGCACGACATCAAGAAAAGAAGCAATGTCATGCCGAATGTTTTTACCCTTTGAGATAATTGTTCAAACGTCATGACCGCTCGTTTTCATTTGGCTATCTCACGGGGTGAATCGGGCATCTCTTTATGAGATTCCCGCTTAAAACGTGCGGGAATGACAGATGGTTTTGAGGGTTTGCGTAACATCAGATAGTAATTCTCGATAATCTTCCTTGAACATTAGATTCTCATCCATTCTGAGATACGAATTCATTTTTCTAAAGCCTTTATCTCATGGGGTAAATGTGAGATATAGACTGTTTGATCATAGGTTACTCTGTAGGGCGACGAGACCTGCGGTGAGCGAAGCCGAACCACTCGTCGCCTTACATCTTGTGTAATGTGAAATTGTCTGTCCGATCATACGTACCTTTTCCTCACTTCTTTCTGTCATGCCCGCTCGTCTTTAGCGGGCATCCAGTCACCAGATTCCCGACTGAAACATTCGGGAATGACAACTCTCTCTTTGCGTCTTATCCTAAGTCTTGTTTTTTCAATCACTCAAAGACCCCAATGACCTCCCGAAGGGATCCTCCAAAGGAGTCCTTCGGACCTTTGGGAGATGACTCAATCGCCCCAATGTTCTTATCTTCTCGCTTTTTTCTGGCTCCTGCATTCTGTCTTCTGTTTTCTGTCTCTCCCCTCATTTCTTCTTTACCCCGTGAGATAGCGCTATTTTGCCCCGACTTTTCGGGGCTCAACTCTTTGTTGCTTTATCTCACGGGGTGAAGCTCCTCTTGCCAATTCATCACGAGCGTTGCGGGCGAAGAGGCGCCTTCAATTCCTGACAACCGCACGAGAAAACGCTGCCCATCGGCGGTGACATCCATAAATGTTCCAACACCTTTTATGTTCACATCAAACAGCGGCGTTGTGCGAACGACCTCAAACGAGGAAGCCGAGTATTTCACTGTTGCCGACATGACCTTGCGGTCGGCGGAGATGAATGTGATTTCATTCGACGTGCCAAGCCAACGCGCACCTTCACCGCCAGAGCTCGAGACCTGCCACTTCCCGCCGCGCGCATCGAGCGTGCGCACATAAACCTCGTACTTGCCTGACTCGTCCGACTGGTAGGCAATCCACCGACCATCTGGAGAGAACACTCCTAACCATTCATTGAATTCGGTTTGCGCTAACGGAATCGGTTTCTTCTCACCCGTCAACGGAAGAAGCAATAGATCCCATTTCGTTTTTGGGTCACCCAGAACTGATAACAACAGTGACTTGCCGTCGGGAGACCACGAGGTCGCATGATCCGCCAGCGGGGAACCATACAAGAATTCCTCATTGCTCATCCCGCTGAGGTCTTTAAGAAAAAGGTCGTACGATCCTTTGCGATCGGAGCTGAACACAACTTTGTTCCCATCGTGAGAGAAGGAAGGAACAATGTCGCTTTTGGGATCGAAGGTGAAGCGTGTGCTGATGTTTCGAACAAGGTCGTACAACCAAATATCATAGCTGCGTGTTGCATTATCCCAGATGTCCAGAACGGCACGTCGTGCGTCAGGCGAAAACTGAGCAACAAAGGTGGCGGCTTTGGATTTTAGCTGGGAGAGGATTTTTCCGCTACGATCAACCAAAAACATTTCCGGTTCACGTGAGCTGCCGGATTGATACACGAGAACACCATTGCGAGAGAACGAAAAAATGCCACGGCTGCGGGATTCGCCAAAAATGATTCGTTCAGCAATAGGGATTGGATCGCCGGCAAACTCCAATTCACCGGGATTAAATGGATGGGCAATAAGATTATTTTGACGCACGTACGTCATAGAGCCATTCGTAAATTCTGCGTTGGACGATACAGCGAGAATTTTCTTTTGCGAGCTGTCTCCCAACGCTGCAGCAAAAATTGCCCCATCGGCGCCGCC
>JANONN010000341.1:0-2917 GCA_031420835.1 Ignavibacteriales bacterium
CACACGTTCTTCGAAATGCTCGGCAACTGGTCGTTTGGTGACTACTACAAGAAAGAAGCGATCGAATGGGCATGGGAACTTCTCACGGACGTGTGGAAACTCCCCAAGAACAGACTCTGGGCAACGGTCTACAAAGACGATGATGAGGCGGAAGAACTTTGGAGAACAGTAACAGACATTAACCAGAGCCACATCTTGCGGTTCGGAGCGAAGGACAACTTCTGGGAAATGGGCGAAACCGGCCCGTGCGGACCTTGTTCGGAAATCCATTTTGATCGTACGCCGGCAGGAAATGCGACTGCTAAGATGGTAAATGCAGACATGGCGGAGTTGATGGAGATTTGGAATCTTGTTTTCATCCAGTATGATCGCGATGCTTCTGGCAAGCTCACTCCCCTTCCTGCAAAGCATGTTGACACAGGAATGGGCTTCGAGCGAATCTGCGCAGTTCTTCAAGACAAGAATTCGAACTACGACACTGACGTGTTCACACCGATTCTGGAGACAATCTCGGCGGTTACAGCAAAACCGTATTCCGGGAAGCTCGACTCCGAGACCGACATAGCATCCCGAGTGATCGCGGACCATGTGCGTGCATTGACATTTGCCATTGGCGATCATGCAATGCCTTCCAATGAGGGACGTGGGTATGTTCTCCGGCGAATTCTCCGACGTGCGGCACGATTCGGTCGTACACTAGAGATGCACGAACCCTTCATCTATCAACTTGTCCCAACGCTCGTTGAAACAATGGCCCACGTCTTTCCTGAAATCAAAGAAAAGCAGGAGCATATCCAGAAAGTCATTCGGGGTGAAGAGGAAGGATTCAACGCCACACTTGACCGCGGTCTTGAGATCTTTGAAGATGTAGTTAAGAAAGTTCAAGGTTCCGGGTTCAAGGTTATCAGTGGGGGAGATGCGTTTCGCCTCTACGATACGTTTGGATTTCCGTTAGACTTGACAGAGCTTCTCGCACGTGAGCGGGGACTGAGTGTGGATGAAACAACCTTCGAGAAGCTCATGCATGAGCAGCGAGAGCGGTCGAGGGGTGTGGTTTTGGACGGAACGGTTAGCGAATCTATAGAAAAGGGGGCGGTTGTTTCAAGCAAGGAACTTGCTCGATCACTAGATGCAACTGACTATGAGCAACGATCTACTTTCGTTGGGTATGATGAGTTCGAGGCTGAGACTGCTGTTCTTCTCGCGAATGATCGTCTGTTGATCCTTGAGAGAACCCCTTTCTACGCCGAGGCTGGCGGTCAGATCGGGGATACTGGCAAGATTGAAGTTGATGGAAAAACAATATCGGTCCTTGATACTCAAAAGAGCGGCAATGTTAACGTCCATATTCTTGGGTCCCCGACTTCAACCGCGAAGAACGTGAGGGCGAAGGTCGACAGATCTCGCCGCCTCGCCATCATGCGCAATCACACCGCCACGCATATTGTCCATGCGGCATTGCGGAAGATCCTCGGCGCCCACGTTCATCAGGCAGGTTCGCTGGTCGCTCCCGATCATCTTCGGTTCGATTTCGCGCATTTCTCAAAGGTGAGCAACGCCGAGTTGCAAGACATTGAAGTGTTGGTCAACGACACGATCCAACAGAACATTTCCCTCACCCATCATCGGAGCATTCCGTTTGAAGAAGCAAAGAAAATGGGAGCGCTCATGTTCTTTGGTGACAAGTACGGTGAGCGCGTCAACGTAGTCCAATTTGGCAAGTTCAGTAAGGAGTTCTGCGGCGGCACGCATGTGAAGAGCACGGGTGATATCGGCTTTTTCAAGTTCCGGTCAGAAGGAAGCGTCGCCAGCGGCATCCGAAGAATCGAGGCTGTTACGGGTGATGCAGCGATTGAACTTCTCAAGCTTCAGGATAAGTCCCTTGTCGATCGTATCGAGTACGCCTATCAACAGCTTGAGGAGCTGGTCTCATTGAATACCGAAGTGCGCAAAGCCAGCAATGGCGCTTCAGAGAAAATCATTTCTGACTTTGCGACGTTCGAACAACAACTTGATGAACTCAAACATAAAGCAACTCCATCAGGTGCAACGAACCTCCGTGATCAGTTTTCACAACAATCCCTTCGCGCCCGGGAGTTGGAGGAGCTCGTTCTCAAGCTCGGAGAACTTAAACGCCCGCTTGAGAAGGAGTTGAGCAGATTCCGGCTGAAGGGTGCAGTTTCTCAGCTTGACGAGCTTGTTCAAAACGCCGTCCAACTAAACGGCATCAAGCTCGTTACGGCAAAGGTGCTGGTCGCCTCGATGGATGAACTAAAGTCCATGGCGGACTCGCTACGCGCGAAACTCGGAAGCGGAGTCGGGATTCTCGCAGCCGTCCTCGACAAGAAAGTTGCGCTTGTGTGCGTCGTTACAGATGATTTGCTGACAAAGGGTACATTGGATGCAGGAAAGCTTGTAGGTTCGGTGGCAAGGATCGTTGGTGGTGGTGGCGCCGGAAGACCGCATCTCGCAACCGCCGGCGGAAAGGATATCGGCAAGTTGGATGAAGCTTTGAGACAAACTGAGTCTATTGTGAAATCATTCTTGCACAACTAAGGGGAACTATGCATACAATGGAGAGGCTGTTACGGATCAAGCACGAGCGTGGAGCGGGATACTTCATCCTGATTGATCCTGATAAGATCAGCGAAGAAGACCTGCCGACTTTTGTGCGCGACGCAACTGAGTCGGGTGCAGATGGATTTCTTGTTGGCGGAAGTCTGCTCGTGACCAATCAATTTGAAAAAACGATTCAGGTTGTGAAGCGAAACACCACAGTGCCAGTCATTATTTTTCCCGGAAGTTTGTTCCAGGTCTCGGCCAGCGCGGATGCGATTCTGTTTCTCGTTTTGATTAGCGGCAGAAATCCCGAGCATCTTATCGGCAACCAAGTCGTGGCTGCGCCCATCATCAAAAA
>JANONN010000342.1:0-4449 GCA_031420835.1 Ignavibacteriales bacterium
CCGAAGGTTGCAGGTTCAAGTCCTGCCCCCGCTACGGAGAAGGCCGAATCTGAAAAGATTCGGCCTGTTTTTTTTCATAACCCTGACTTGAACCTGCAATTGTTTCTAATGACCAGCATGCAACACATACCCTCCGCCGAATGTGCGTTGCACCCCTCGCACCTATGAATATTTGATGAATGTTCCGTTTTGAAGTTCAGCGATGGCTTGCTGAAGTTGCTGCTGGGTATTCATCACAATGGGGCCGTACCACGCAACCGGCTCTCGGATCGGTTTTCCGGAAACGAGAAGGAATCTGATCCCCTCTTCACCCGCTTGAACGGTAACTTCATCGCCGCTGTCGAACAGGATCAGGGAGCGATTTCCGGTTTTCTCTCGAACCAGTGTTTCGTTGGGGCCCGGCTGCTCGGTGAGGACTCCGAACGGTTGTGAGGCATCGCGAAACGTTCCCGCTCCATCGAAGATATAAGCAAACACTTGGCGAGACGATTCGACAAGAAATGTCTTCCGCTTTCCGGGTGGCACCCACACATCGAGGTATCTCGGATCCGATGCAATGCCATCCACCGGCCCTTTCTTTCCCCAGAAACTTCCGCAGATGACGCGAACCACGGTTCCGTCATCCTCCGTTAGCTCAGGGATTTCGCGTGATGTAACGTCTTGATACCGCGGCTGGGTCATTTTCAACGAAGAAGGAAGATTTGCCCACAACTGGAAGCCGTGCATCTTCCCGTGTTCGTTGCCATGTGGCATTTCCTGATGGAGAATACCGCTCCCCGCTGTCATCCACTGCACGTCGCCCGCCCCTAAGGTGCCGCTGTTGCCAAGACTGTCGTTGTGATTCACTGCGCCCGCGAGAACATACGTGATCGTTTCAATGCCGCGATGGGGATGCCAGGGGAATCCGGCAAGATAATCTTCGGGATTTTCGTTCCGAAAATCATCGAACAAGAGGAACGGATCGTACTCGCCGGTATCGCCAAACCCGAATGCGCGGCGTAGTTTCACGCCTGCCCCTTCGATGGCGGGCTTTGCTTCAATAATACGTTTCACTGGTCTGATTGACATGCATTCTCCTTCGTATTTATTGCTCAGTGTAATAACCAACACATGGGGAGTGGGAAAGATTCCGCGACCGACCCACTACCTAAAGTGTAAGAAAAAGAAATGGCCATTACAACTCCCAGCCCTACTAAATGATTTCACAATGACTTATATTGGGCGAGGTTCTTTTTCGAACGAGAATGGTAGTGCCCGCCGATTCACACATCACCATCACGTATCTGGTATCAAAGGAGAGACAACATGAAACGACGATCATTTCTCAAGACCGCATCATTGGCGGCTGCAGCTACCGCCGTACATTCCGTAAGTCGCGCAGCGGGAAAGCTCTCCGAGCGATCACCGGCTGCACAGAGTCCACTTATTGTCAATACATGGGACTACGGACGAGTCGTGCCCGAAACAGCATACAAGACGATCGTTGAAGGCGGGACTGTCGTTGAGGCTGTGGAGAAAGCCGTTCGAATTCCTGAAGCGGACCCCGAAGTAACGAGTGTGGGTCGGGGTGGATTCCCGGATCGCGATGGAAACGTTACGCTGGACGCTTCGATCATGGATGGAAACGGGAATTGCGGCTCGGTCGTATTTCTTGAGCACATCCTCCATCCGGTTTCGGTTGCGCGCCTGGTGATGGAAAAGACTCCGCACGTTCTCCTTGCCGGTGATGGTGCGTTGAGGTTCGCACAAGAACATGGCTTCAAGAAAGAAACATTGCTTACACCGAATGCAAAACGAGAATATGAGAAATGGCTCAAGACGACGAAGTACAAACGAACTCCCATCGGCAAAGGAAATCATGACACGATCGGGTTACTCGCCATGGATGAGAAGGGAGCGATGGCAGGAGCGTGCACGACGAGCGGATTAGCGTGGAAGATCCGCGGACGAGTTGGCGATTCGCCCCTCATTGGCGCAGGTCTCTACGTGGACAATGAAGTCGGAGCGGCGACGGCCACCGGGCTTGGTGAGGCCGTCATCAAAATCTGTGGCAGTTTTCTCATTGTAGAATTGATGCGACAGGGGAAATCGCCGCAGGAGGCGTGTCAGGTCGCGTTGGAGAGGATTATCAACAAACAACCACAATACAAAAAGGTTGATGGTTTTTTTATAGGCTTTTGCGCCTTCAACAAGAACGGTGACATTGGCGGGTTCTCGTACGGTCAAGGATTTGAGTATTCAGTAATGAGAGATGGAGCGTTCTCTGTCGTCAAGGCAGATTCTATGATCAAATAGACTGGATCGAGGGCGTTGGAGAAAACGAAAGAATGCCGCTCAAAAAAATCCATTGCGCCTAAAAATTCTATGGCGTATTATTGAAGGTAGCAAGTATCCCTATCACTGCGGAATCTCACTATGTCAAACCCCGCTCCATCACTCGATTCAAAGCAACACTCAACAAAGTTTGAAGTTCTCGCCAGCCTCGAGAACATCGTGAAGCAGATGATCGAAAACCACGAGTCGAAACGGCAGCTTTGGTATTCTTCCGACATCCTCCCTGTGGACGAAGGCACGAACACTGAGAAGGAAATCAAGGAGCTGCGAGATCGCGCACGAGGGATACCGGATAGCGTCCGCGTTGCGCTCGCTCTGAATATTCTCACCGAAGAAGGACTCCCTCATTTCCATCGTCTCATCGCTGAGCACCTTGGCAGCAGCACGTTCTGGAGCCAATGGAACAATCTCTGGACTGCCGAGGAAGATCGTCATGGGAACATCCTGCGAGATTATGTGCGCGACTCACGGTTGCTGAATTTCAGAGTCTTGGAGCGATTGCAGTTCAATTATATTCGGGCTGGTTTCAATCCTGACTGGAACAAGGACCCCTACAAGATCTTTGTCTATACCACATGCCAGGAAAAGGCAACGCAGATTTCTCATGTAAATACTGGAAAGATCTCAGCGAAACAGGAACCACTCTTGGATTCGATTACCCAAAAGGTGTCGCAAGATGAATCCCGCCACTACGCCTTCTATATGAACATTTTCAAGGAGATCCTTGAGCGAGATCCGAATGTAGCCCTAGAGTCTGCTGCCGCCATCATGCCAAGTATTGAAATGCCTGGAATTTCCGTGACCAATTTCAACGACTACGCTGACGTCGTGCGCCGTTCGGGCATCTATGGACCGCGAGATTACAAGAGGATCATCGATCAACTTCTGCAAACGTGGCGAATTGAAGCGCTCACAAGCCTGAATGAAATTGGCCGCAAAGCGCAGGAGAAGATCATGTCTATTCCTACCCGGTTGGAAAGAGTGGCAGAGTACATAGAATCACGGAGCAAGTCGAAGAGCTTTCGTTTTGAAGTTGTGTTTGGGCGAGTACTTGAAATGGCGTAGTAGCACTCTTCCACGGCGCAGCCGAACTCACTCGTTTGTTCCTTGCTGCCCTGTGCGTGGCTGTTCCCTCCTTGACATTCCCTCCATCATTCCGTACCGTTTGGCAGCCGCTGGAAGTCGCACACCCCATTATCCGCCCTCTGTCATTGACACTGGGATCCTCTCAACGGGAGTAGCGCCATGAAAAAGGCTATCATTCGAAAAACAACTCCACGAACGAAAAAGAAGAGCACAGAAAGCGTCCGCACTTCCCTCAGCCTCGAAGCGATTGAGCAGGGGATAATGGATAACCTCTACCTCATCCAGGGACGAATACCGAAGACCGCGACGCGCAACGATTGGTATATGGCTCTTGCCTACACGGTACGAGACCGCGTCCTTCATCGGTGGATGCAAACGATCGAAGCCTACATGGGGGGAAAAGATAAATCGGTGAGCTATCTTTCTGCGGAATTCCTGATCGGTCCCCAGCTCGGAAGCAACTTGATCAACCTTGGCATCTATGATGAAGTCCGCGAAGCTGTCTTGCAACTTGGACAAGATATTGATGAGCTGATTGAACAGGAAGAGGAGCCGGGTCTTGGGAACGGAGGCCTCGGTCGGCTTGCGGCTTGTTTTCTTGAGTCGCTTGCCACACAGCAAATTCTTGGCGTCGGCTATGGAATCCGGTATGAGTTTGGAATCTTCGAGCAGCAAATCAGGGACGGGTGGCAAGCGGAGGTGTCCGATAAGTGGCTCCGGCTCGGAAATCCGTGGGAAGTTCCACGACCCGAAATCGCCTTCGTAGTCAATTTCGGCGGGCACACCGAACATACCCTGGATGAGCAAGGACGATACAAGGTGCGATGGATACCTCAACGTTCGGTGAGGGGTGTGGCGTGCGATATTGCCGTGCCCGGTTACAAAGTGAATATCGTCAACTTGCTGCGTCTTTGGCGGGCAGAAGCAACGGAATCGTTCAACTTTCAAGCGTTTAATGTCGGCGATTATTATCGGGCGGTGGAAGACAAAGTGGGATCCGAGAACATCACCAAGGTTCTCTATCCGAAC
>JANONN010000343.1:0-1874 GCA_031420835.1 Ignavibacteriales bacterium
GTGTATGATTCAAGCTCCAGGACAACGGAACCCAGAAAAATTTTCATTTCGGATTTCAGCATTACTGCAGCGGAATCATCACTCACCCAACCCCGAAATTCGCCTTTCAATCCTGCATAGTCTTTTCTTGTCCAGTTTGCCTTGCCGTCAAATCTGCGACCTCGAAGAGGTTCGTGAAAGGCCGGGACTTCGATAAACTCTTTCTCGCGGGTAAACTCTACATCGGTCGTTGTCACCTTGTATTCCATGACAGAATGAAGGGTTACAGTCTCTCCCGATCCCGCAAGCATCCGCATGATGAGAAGCATGCTAAGCTCGTTTTCGATCCGCTCTTGAGTCGGGACGCACTCCGACCGAATCAACGAGTCATCTCTTATCTCTGTCACCGTTATGCAGCGATTCGCCCTATCCCACTGATGAACAAATCGGTGGCCCCCCGTTCTTCCTAGTTCGGAAACAAATCCAACGCTCGTGAGAGTGTCGGGATCTACGAGAGCGCTATTCACAAAGAAGACATCTATAAAGGGAAGTTTCGGATTCGATTCGGCTTTCATTTTGCAATAGTAAAGTTCTCGGCCGTCCTGGATCATTCGTTGCTGCGTGATTGTGATGGTGCCAAGACGGAAGAACCCCCAACGAACACGATACTGAAGAATCTCCCCGTCAAAGAACGGATTTCGCTTTGCGTCTCCAGCGGTTGCAATTGACTCGAATGTAACAAGCAACGTCAGGATGGCAATGAGATAGCGAAAGAGCATTGTCAGGATAAATAGGACCACCACACGCCACGTATCACCATCCATGAGTCTCCTGAACGTTTGCATTGAGATGAATTGTCGAGTTGTGTTCATGGCTCTCCTCCCTGGTTTAGAGACATACTTCTTCTCGGATGTGTGCCGGAATGAGCCTCACGTCCAGTGTGAGACGTTGCTTCCACGTTGTCTTGAAGAAATCAATCAGAAATTCCGTATACGAACGATACACGGAAGACCCCGCGCGACGAAATTCTTCCGACAGGAGTCGGTGAATCTCCGGCAGGCGGTACCAAGGAATTCCGGGGAAGAGATGATGTTCGAGATGGTAGTTCAGATTACACATCATGATAGAAACAAACCGGTTGCTGGTGACTGTCCGCGTATCAATGAATTCATTCCCCGTGCTCATCAACCCGTGTTCCGCCAACCCGCGGACGCTAGAGAGCTGCCCGGCAATGAGCAATGGAATCAGCCAGAACTTCAAGACAGCTTCAAACGGAAAGAGAACAAGGACTAACGCGTAAATCCCGAGCATGATTGTATATTCAGTTAGGATATGCCGCCTATGTTGTGCATTCGCCTTCTTGTATCCAGTGATCGCAACCGACGGGATGTAGATATAGATACCAACGAGCAGAACCACGTAGTACACCAGCACGATTGGAAGTGATCGAGGCGCGGAATGCACAATGTCATCCGGATCTTCTTTCGTGCGGGTATGACCGTGATGCACCAAATGAATGGAACGATAGGCCGACACGGACACAAGACCCGGCAACCCCGATAAGAAGCCGAGCCAGCGGTTGATCGTGAGGTTCTTGTAGAGGAGCGAATGACATGCCTCGTGCATCAGAACCGGCAATCCGACCACTGAACATGCCATCAAGAACGTGCATGCCACTGTAGCAATCCAATGGTCTGCGACCGACATAACCCAGCCTGCCGCGACCCACTGAGCGAAGAAGAAGGCGATCATCCAGTTGTACCGCGTGTCCAATGTCTGGAGTGTCCGTATCCTCTTCCATTTCTCTTCAGAAATCGATTTGCGTTCAAGAATCGATACGCCATCTGGATGGTCGCAGGAGTAGATTGGAGACTGAGTTGCTCCCACTTCGGTAG
>JANONN010000344.1:0-3433 GCA_031420835.1 Ignavibacteriales bacterium
GACCGCGCTCGGCAAGGAGCCGCTGAACGGGATCACCAATTGTTTGCAGCGATGCTTCAACGGCATCCACATGGGGCTTGATGAATGCTTCACGCGGCAGCAGATCAAATGGCGGAACGAAATAGAGGAAACCCATGAACAGAAGAAAGGCTAAGCTTCCTACGACGATGAAAACCCACTTCAGAATTTTTTTCATGGCACATGCTCCGGATTAGTTGCTTGCTGATGATTTCATGGGATAGGTGTGACCCGGTATTTGCTCTTTCAAAATAAGCACTCGGAACTTTCCCCATAAGTACGCAAAGAAGCCGAGCTTCTGAGGGTCCGGGATTTTATGGTTCACGGGTGGTACCGTTCTTAAGTACGTCACAATTGCATTGAGGTCGCCCTCTGTGAGATGCGAGAACGCCATCCATGGCATCGGGAATGGCAACATCTTCGATCCGTCACGCTTGATGCCTGTGGTTAAGACGCGCTTGATCTCTTCATCCGTCCATTCCCCTAAACCAGTCTCCTTGTCCGACGTGAGGTTTCTGCTGACATACGCTCCGTACGGATAGGACTCAAACGTCAAACCACCTGATAGTTGCGTGCCGGGAATCAGTGTGCCGTCGTCTCTATATTGAGAATGACATGAAGCGCATGCCATCGTTTCGACGAGATATTTTCCACGTTGAACGGGATTCACTTTCGCCTTCCGATCAAGTTCATCGTAGAAGGACCTCAACTCTTGTTCATTCATCGTCCAGACCGGCTTTCGGGCAAGCGAAAGAACGTAATTGGCCAAATGCCACATCTCCGCATCAGAAGCGGTTCCTTTGTAGGAAGGCATCGGCGTTCCGTCAAGACCGGTTCGGAATCGTAAGTGAATATCTCGTGCTGTTGACCCGCCTCGGAATATCCACGGTTCGGTGAGATTTGTTGCAGCAAGCTCATTTCCCCACTCGTCTTGAAATTCAGCTTGCACTGCATTCGTTCCCTTCCCATCTGTTCCATGACACGCCGCACATTGCAGGCGTTCATACACTTTCTTTCCGGTTGCAATGCTTGAGGCAGAGGAGGGAATTGCTGCCCCCATCGTGACAGTGCGCGGCTTCTCGGTCGTGAAGCGCGGCGAGAGCATCTTGATGTACTGCACGACGGCGCGCAATGAATCTTCGCCAAGGAACGCACCCCAATCGGGCATGGAAGTTCCGTGCAATCCACTCTTCACACTCTTCATGATGTCGTCGTCGGTCGGGATGCTACCAGATTCTGTTGAACGAAACTTGTACTTGCCGCTCGTTAAGTCACGCGGCTTTGGATCGAGAAGCGCGGCAGGTGCGCCATCTCCCTTCCCCTCCTTCCCATGACACATCGCGCATTTCTGTTCGTAGATCCCTTTGCCGATCTCGATGCTACTTTGAGCGGAGAGATACGAAGATGAGAGAATGACCATCGTTCCGAGCAGTGAGGCAACAAGGAAGATGGTACGGCGGGCTTGATGATAACTCATGACTCCTCCTTAAAGAATGATGAGAATTCAACCGGATTTGATATGAACAGCGTAGGCAACTTTGGTCGGAAAACTATGAGCGATTGTACATAATTTTGCATTGGAAGGCAACAACCATCCCGAAAAAGAACGCCATTGTTGAAAAAGGTTAACGAACCGCGTATCTTGTCTACGGACGTCTAGTCGGAGGAAATCATGTTATTCAAACAATTCATGCACGAAGAGGGCGCTTGTCTTTCGTATATCATTGGATGCACACAGAAGGGCGTTGCCGCTGTTATGGAGCCTCAACTCGACATTGCTCCGTATCTCCAATATCTTTCGTAGAACAAGCTGAAGCTCACTCACATCTTTGAATCGCATTCGCAGGCAGACCATCTCTCGGGTTCAAAGAGATTGGCAGAGCAAACAGGCTCGCCGGTCTATTTCCATGAATCCGTGCAAGCGAACTTTCCCGTGCAGCGCCTCAAAGACGGGCAAGAGTTGACGGTGGGGAATATCAAGCTGAAGGTCTTTCATACTCCCGGCCATACAGCCGATAGCATCTCACTCGTCGTTACCGATACAACGCGCAGTATTGAACCGTGGCTTGTGCTGACCGGTGATACTCTGTTTGTGGGAGATGTTGGGCGACCCGATCTTCACGGAAGTGTCGAGCAACTGTATGATAGCATCTTCGGAAAACTCATGACGTTGCCCGACATCGTCGAGGTTTTCCCAACGCACTATGCGGGATCTGTGTGCGGAAAAGACCTTAGCCCGAAACCAAGCTCAACGATCGGTTTTGAGCGTCGTTTCAATACGGCATTGCAGTACAAATCGAAGAAACAGTTCGTGGAATTTGTGTCGAGCGATCTACCGGTACAACCCCCACGGTTCGAACTCGTACGGAAGTTCAACCTTGGATTCTTAGCCGAGCCTCCCATTGACAGAGTTTTCGACCGCTCCTCGTTGGAATTGAGTGTTGAGGATTTGAAAGCGCGTTTCGATCGCGGGGAAAAGCCATTCCTTTTAGACGTGCGCGAACCGAATGAATATGAGTACGCAAACCTCCGCGGCCACCTGATCCCGCTCCGACAACTTCCGCAACGAATGAAAGAGCTTGATGCAAACGCGGAGATCATTGTCCACTGTCACACCGGTTCACGCAGCACGCGGGCGGTGGAGTACCTTTACGAGAATGGATTCAAGAATGTGAAGAACCTCGTTGGGGGCATCAAGGCATGGTCGGAAAGAATTGATCCTACTGTGCCGGGCTACTGACCCACCCAAGCGGAAAAAAGAAACCCCCGAACTCTATGCTTAGATTTCGGGGATTTCAGTTTCTTCTAACAGCTTCAGCGACTGCCCACAACACAACTATCTACTGGCATACTTTGGCGTCACGCCGAGATTGTAGAACAGAAACGCGTAAATATCCGCAATATCCTCTATCTGTTTCGTCGTGCTGCTGGCTCCGTGACCTGACTTGGTTTGAATGCGAATGAGTACCGGATTCTCCCCCCGCTGCTTCTCCTGAATCGCCGAAGCATACTTGAGCGAATGTGCGGGGACTACCCGATCATCATGATCGGCGGTCGTAATGAGCGTGGCGGGATACTTTACCTCGCGAATATTATGCAGCGGTGAATACTTATACAACGCCTTAAATTGTTCTTCGTTGTCGCTGGAGCCGTAATCGGGAATCCAGTTCCAACCAATCGTGAACTTGTGGAAGCGCAACATATCCATTACTCCCACCTGCGGAATCGCAACCTTGACCAACTCTGGACGCTGATTGATCACCGCTCCGACTAACAATCCGCCATTGGAAGCGCCCTGGATCGCGAGCTTCTCTGACGAAGTGTATTTGTTCGCGATCAACCACTCTGCCGCCGAGATGAAATCGTCAAACACGTTTTGTTTATTCAACTTCGTTCCCGCCTGATGCCAGGTTTT
>JANONN010000345.1:0-2480 GCA_031420835.1 Ignavibacteriales bacterium
CAGCAATAGGAGCTAAAATTTATACAATTGGGTTTGGGACTGAACAAGGTGGAGCAATTCCTGATCGAGACGAATTTTCTGGCTTGGAGAAAAGGATTTCGTGTGTGCGAAGTACCGATCATTTTCGTTGATAGGCACTCGGGGACATCAAAAATGTCAAAGCACATTGTTTATGAAGCTGCATTCATGGTGTGGAAGCTGAAATTCCGTAGCCTCTTTGGTGGTCAGTAGTAAGAAAGCACTTTCCTTTCATGCGTCGCGTCCCATCGTCTGATATCAAACTATCCATCATCATCGTCAACTACAACGTGCGCGATTTTCTGCATCATGCAATTGTATCGTTGAGGCGTGCGCTCAAGGGCATCCGGAGTGAGATCGTCGTTGTTGACAATGCATCCGACGATGGAAGCGTGGAGATGATTCGCCAGCACTTCCCTCAGATTCAACTGATTGTCAACAAAACGAATGTGGGGTTTGCACGCGCCAACAATCAGGCGCTTCGTCGCGCCCGCGGAAGGTACATTCTCTTACTTAATCCTGACACGATCGTTCAAGAGGATACGCTCAGAGTGATGCTCACGTTTTTCGATGAGAACCGCGACGTAGGCCTCGCGGGGTGCAAGATCCTGAATCCAGATGGGACCTTCCAACTTGCTTGCCGTCGAAGCTTCCCTACACCGTGGGTTGCCTTCACCCGATTGATTGGGTTGAGTAAGCTCTTCCCGAAGTCGCGAATGTTCGGGCGCTATAATCTTACACACCTCAATCCGGACGAAACCTACGAGATCGATGCTGTGAGCGGATCATTCATGATGTTCCGAAGGAGCGTTTACGAGCGTGTGGGTGGATTGGACGAAGAGTTTTTCATGTATGGAGAAGATATTGACTGGTGCTATCGCATTCAGCAGGCAGGGTGGAAGATTTTCTACGTGCACTCAACGCAGATCATCCATTACAAAGGAGAAAGTACCCGTCGGAGTAGCATTGATGAGATTCGCATGTTTTATGACGCAATGCATCTGTTTGTGCGGAAACATTTGGTGAGGTCACTATTACTTTCGTCAATTCTTTCAATCGGAATTCACATCTCGTCCCGAGTTGCCATTCTCCGGGAGCAGATCCGTCCGATTACCGTTGGCATTGTTGACATCCTTTTCATTGACATGTCTCTTCTTCTTGCAGAACGACTCTGGCTCGGGCAATTCTTCTCTCTTCCTGGTTATGCGTATCCAGTTGTCTATACTGTTCCGGCTGCCATTATCGTTATCTCAATGTATGCCGCTGGAGTCTATACAACAAAGCGGATGTCCGTTTCTAGAACCGTAACTGCCGTTATCGTAGCGTACATAGTAATAGCAGCAATCGTGTTCTTCTTCAAGTCGTATGCTTTCAGCCGCGCGGTGTTGACGATCTCTGCGGCTATAAACGTCTTCGTCTTACCTGGATGGCGTCTTGCAGTCCGTTTGTACGGAAGAACTTCTTCAGGAGGTCGCCCCAGTCTGCTTGGCAAACGTACGCTCATCGTTGGTGCGGACAAGGCCGGACGCGAACTGCTCCGTCGGTTGCGGCAACGAGTTGGCGACGGCTACGAAGTCGTCGGGTTCATTGGCTCTACGAGAAGGTCAGTAGGTGATGTCGTTGATGGGATCAGCGTGCTCGGAAGCTTGGACAATATCGGAAAGATGGTGCATGAGCATCGGATCAATGATGTCATCTTCTCGACGAAAAACATTTCCTACCGCGATATCCTCTCGGTGATCAGTCGAACACGCGAACAGCCGGTTAACTTCCACCTTGTGCCCAACACGCTTGAAGTGATTATCGGCAAAGCGAGCGTTAATTCGCTCAGTGAACTTCCACTGGTGCAGATACAATACAATATTGAAAAGCTCACCAATCGAATTGTCAAGCGCCTCGTTGATCTTGGTGTGGGAGTGTTGCTCTTGATTTCCGTCTATCCTTTCGTATATTTGAGAGGACTTCTTAGCGGCAAGCCACCACCTCAATTCATCAAGCAAGTCCCAAATGTAGTACAGGGATCAATGAGTTTCGTCGGTCCGCCGCTGGAATCGCTCGCCAACCACATTAATGGTAGCACGAACCAAGTGCCCTATATTGGGAAGCCCGGTCTCACAGGGCTGATTCAAGTGCAGCGTGGTCGCCCACTAACTCCTCAAGAAATCGAACAATACAACCTGTACTATGCAAAGAATCAATCGCTTTCACTCGATGTGGAAATTTTGCTTAAGACTCTTCTGTAGCGATAGGAGCATGTGCTATGCCGAAATCAATCCTTGAATTCGAAAAACCCGTTTACGAGCTTGAACAGAAGATTGAAGAGATGCGGAAGTATTCCGATAACCTCGACATTGTTGAGGAGATCGAGAAGTTAGAACAAAAAGTAACTCAACTTCGGGAAAGCATTTTCACCAACCTCACGCGATGGCAGCGGGTTCAACTCGCCCGTCATCCCGACCGAC
>JANONN010000346.1:0-2202 GCA_031420835.1 Ignavibacteriales bacterium
CTGCGCCTTGTCGAGTTTTGCTCCCTTGTTGGTGATCATGTAGAACTTCTTTCCGTCGGGAGTGAATCGCACAGGCGAACAACTTTCGTCGGCGGTTACTTCATAGAGTTGGACAAGCGTGTCCTGGTCGGCGCGAAGAATTTCCGTTCCGCCCGCCGCCGTCATCCGTAGCCCAAGCTTGAGGTTCCCATCGAGGTCGGTGATCCACCCCGCAACATTCTCGTCGTTCTTTCGGATGAGAGTTCGTTCGCTGGTGGCAAGGTTCAAGCGATAGACATCGTGCAAGTCGGCGCGTCGGTCGTTGAGGACGATGAGAATCTCATTGGGCGTCTTGCGCGGCACCGAAATAATACCTGCCCGCACTTTTTCCATCGGAGTTAAGTCCTTCGAAGGCGGAACAGGATCACCCGTCCCCGCCGGGTCTACCGCGTAGATTCGGAAATTCTCATCACCGGCCTTATCCTGCACATACAAAATGTATTTGCTATCGTGCGTCCAGAAATGCGCTGGGATCGGTCGCGTGGTGTCCGCCGTCAGCGGTCGAGCGCTTTCGAACGGCGCGGCGCGTTCCTTGACCCAAATGTTGCGCACGCCTTTGAGCGGCTTGACAAATGAAATATACCGCCCATCCGGCGAAATCGTCCCAGCCGAAATCTCCGGATCGCCGAAGAACAACTCCCGATCAATGAGCGGCGGGAGTTGAGCGTAGCTCATCCCGAATACGACAAGGAGGAGCAGCAAGAGTTGAAAAGTCCTTTTCATAGGTGAGCCTTTCGTGGGTGGTGGAATGTCGTGATGAGGGATTGGCAAGCGCAAAGTAACGAAATTTTTCGTTGTCATTCAACACGTATGAAGCGCTTAAGGTTGTGCGACAAAGTGAGGCGACCGCAGACTCCCGAAGTTTCCCGCCAAAAAGATGGCGCCCGCCCGCCAAAGCAGTTCGGGCGGGGGCAGGCTAAAACTTCGGGATTCTAACTGCGCTTTCCCACACCAGAATAGCTTTCTTGCGAGTTGCGCCACCCTGGTACTCTCCAAACCACTCCCCCGAAGGGGTCCTTCGGACTACCTTTCTAATCACCCGATGGCAAGGAATCAAAAACACCACTGGGTTACGGGCGATTGCGCTCGCTACAACACGCGTGGCTGATGGCGTTCCAAGAACGCTCGCCACATCTTCATATGATACTATAGCTCCTTTTGGAATCTTCAGCAGCGCTTCCCACACTTTGACTTGAAAGTTCGTTCCTTGCAACATTACTGGCACTGGGCTTCGGTTCTTCCTCTCAAAAATCTTCTCAACGTACTGCCCCGTTGTCCTGGGAGATTCAACGACTCTTGCGGCAGGCCATTCCTTCTTTAGTTGGCGGATTTCTTTATGCTCTCCACCACCATTGAGAAACTTCAACCGGCACACTCCGCGATCGGTCACACCGAGGAGACAATCGCCAAACGGGGTCGGATGGATTCCATAGGAAATCGTGACGCCTCTTCCCTTCTCTTTGAATTCGCCCGGAGTGATCGCTTCGATAGAAACAAAGAGATCATGCAGCCTGCTCGTACTTGAAAGTCCTGCCTCGTAGCTGACATCCAACAGACTTCGTGATTCCTCCAGCATCTTCTTTGCATGTTCAATTGTGAGAAACTGACGGAAGCGCTTCGGAGTGATTCCCGCCCACCGCTTAAAAAGCCGTTGGAAATGAAACTCACTCAAATGAACGAGGCGCGCTACTTCCTTCAGACTCGGCTGGCGGGCGCTGTTCCTTTCCAGGAATTCGATTGCACGTGCAACGCGATGATAGTCACCGGACAATTCGGAATATCTGTTTCGATTCTCAATCACTAAACGATCTCCTTTTCGGGCATGATTGGAAGAGGTTCCTCCTTCTTCACAACTCGCTCTTCCCGGCTGAAAATGATAATTGCCACTGCCGCTACGATAATCGCCATCGCCGTAACAACACCGGCGGAGAGTTCTTCGCCGGCAAACTGCCAACCTAAGAACACCGCAACGATCGGATTCACGAAAGCATACGTTGAAGCCTTGCTCGGTGGAGCCACGCGAAGAATCCAGATGTATGCTGTGAATCCGATCATTGAGCCAAAGATGATGAGATATCCAAGAGCAAAGAGCGACTTCGTGGAAGCCACACTCATGTTCAGCGTCTCACCAGAGGCGAATCCAATGACGGCGAGAAACAGCCC
>JANONN010000347.1:0-2156 GCA_031420835.1 Ignavibacteriales bacterium
TTTCTTTGGAAGAACATGAAACATCTTGGAGCGTTCATCCCACGCAACGTTATTTTGATTCTCTGCCCACCATTGCGATACTTTAGCCAATTCTGTTCTTTTGAAGTCGAACTGTATGTGGCTCCGAAGTGCGTGATAGGCATCGTCGGCGAAAAGGCCTCCATTGCTAATCATCTCAATCAGCAACGGAATCCCGTCTCGTCCGCCTAACTCAAGCACCGTTTCTAGGATTATCACTTTGATCTCGGGGTCTTCTTCCTTTTTGGCTACCTCTGTAAGGGTAGCTGCATCACTCGTTGTGCCCATTCGCTTCGCAGCCGTAATTACGCTACGACGGACTTCATACGACCGATCTTCAAGCAACTGCAGTATCTTGGGGAGGCTTCCTCGCTCCTCCACCGCTGAAAGAAGATTCACGGCAGCCTTGCGCACTTCAGCATCTTCGTCTGAAAGGCGTTTGACGACGTCCTCCAGCCACATCTCCTTTTCCGCCTTGAAACCAATCAGGCTTTGTAAGCCGGTCACGCGTTCTGTTGGAAGCTTACTGTGCAGCATATGAAGAGTGTGCTCGAGCGGATCCTCTTCTGCCTTGCGGAAAAAAAAGACCGCGGCGACAAAAATCCCAACCAGCGCAAACGCCCCCACCATTCGAACAACCGCCTTCTTTTTGTTTTCTGCCTGACGCATGTATCGGACAAGGGCACTCAGAATAAGCGCCACCGCCAAAATGCAGACAATGAGCGGACTTGTTGGAAGACCGGTGCTCCAGGAAATTTTCACTCCAAGAAAACTGATCACAGCACCGCCAATCCAGCCGATCACAAGCCGGGTTCCAAGCTTTTCAGCAAGCAGCATCGCCCCAACAGCAGGGATAATCAAATAGCTGAACACAAGAAAGACACCGGCAATAGCGACCGAGCTTGTAATCACAAAACCAAACGACATATAGAACAGGAAGTCCCATAGGCGAACGTTGATCTTCTCCCTCTCGGCGTTTTCCGGGTGGAACGAGATGGCCATGAACTTCTTTCGAAACACAAAATGAAAAAGCCCGACGGCCGCATAAATGATCATGGTCTTTACCACCGTGTCCGCCTGCACCCAGAGCAACTCCCCTTTAATGATGTGATCGAGTTCTTGCGGGCCGAGGGCGCTGCGGGAGAGCACGAGGATGGTGAGTGCAAACGTCACGGCGTACACGATTCCAATGATCGCTTCATGTGGTACCTTCTCGCCCTTCATTCTTGTGATGGAGAAGATGAAGGCACCGAAGATCGTAAAGCCGAGAGAGTATAAGTACAGCGCAGTGAGATCCTTGCCAGCTTCATAGCCAAGCAAAATACCGATGACGGTTCCAAGGGCGGCGATCTGCGCAAGCGCAAGGTCAACAAAGATCACCTTGCGAGCGATGACGTGAACGCCAAGATAGACATGAATGCCCGTCAGCACAAGGCACGCTACAAGCGGCCAAAGCATGGTTGACGGGAAGTAGAAAAGAGAATCCATCGAGGTCATTGCCTTTATGATGCGGATAGAGACTGAACCAGAGAATCGAGAAGAAATGAAATCAGTTTCTCGTAGGAATCCACCGATTCATTTGCGCCGACGTCAATATAGGTCAGAAGAACTTTCGCGCCCGTTTTGCTCGCAACGTAATCGGCCGCATCGCGTGAGTAGAAACTATCGTTGAGAATCACTTTCACCCCTTCGCGCTTGATCTGGTCACCGATCGCATCACGACGCTGGGGCGGCGGTGGAATACCCGGTTTCTCCTCCAGCTCGGCAACGATTTGCAGTGAAAACCGATCCGCGAAGTAAACGTAGGTCTTATGGTACGAGACAACGTTCTTTCCCGAGAGTACCTGAGCTTGCTTCATCCACCCGCCAAGAAGATGGAGAAGGTTGCGGGATTGAAGCCACGAGACCAATTCACCGTAGCGAGCACGCCGCGTGAGGATTTCCCCCCCTTTTGCTCCGAGAGTCTTGAGCAACTGCTCTCCAAACATTCTTTCATCAATTCGGTCCTTGAAGCTCTGCAAGTTCTTTTGGAATGTCGGAGCGTTTGAAGGATCCAGTTGTGAGAGTCGCGCTGCAATGTTCTCGGCGATGATCTTGATATTCAGCGGATCGAGCCATGTATGAGGATTTCCTTGTGG
>JANONN010000348.1:0-6971 GCA_031420835.1 Ignavibacteriales bacterium
CTGAGTTATTCCACAGCATCAAAGAGACCATGCATCGGATGGGCAAACCGTATGAGATTATTTTTGTTGATGACGGTAGCAGTGACGGATCGTTTCAAGTTTTGAAAAGACTTAGAGAAGCAAACCCACAGATAAAGGTTATTCGTTTCCGCAGAAACTTTGGAAAGTCTGCCGCACTCTCGGTAGCTTTCAAAGAGGCCAGGGGAAAATATGTCGTTACTATGGATGCGGATTTGCAGGATGATCCTCGGGAAATTCCCACTTTGATCGAAGGGCTTGGCGATAATTACGATTTGATCTCCGGCTGGAAGAAAAAACGGTACGATCCGATTACCAAAACGATTCCATCACGGTTTTTTAACCTCGTCACTGCGAGACTGACCGGGATACCGATTCATGATTTCAATTGCGGGCTAAAAGCCTACCGCAGCGAAGTGGTGAAGGAACTGAACATTTATGGCGAGCTTCACCGTTATATTCCAGCGCTTGTTCATTGGGCCGGATACCGTGTTGGCGAAAAAGTTGTGCAACATCATCCCCGCAAGTACGGAAAAACGAAATTTGGCATCAGCCGATTCTTCTATGGGTTTCTCGACCTGCTGACGATTCTTTTTACAACGCGCTACATTCGACGCCCGCTGCATTTGTTCGGGGTGTGGGGAATTGTTTCCTTCATCGTCGGCGCTGCTATTGACATCTACCTTTCGATCGAGTGGCTCTTTGGCCGGACTGCTCTCAGCAATCGCCCATTGTTCCTCGTCGGAATTCTCTTCATTATCATCGGCATTCAATTCGTTTCGATGGGATTGCTCGGGGAAATGATCAGTCGACACGAGCGAGACGAACAGCCCTACTCCATCCGCGATATGCTCAAGTAGCTCATTCCCACCGATGATCCCTCTCAAAACTGATTGCAGACATTTCCGCGGGGATGTTCCTTGTAAACCGCACAAGCTGCATGCTGTTCATTGTGTTGATGAGAAGGGAATCGATTGCGCACACTACGACCCGGTTGGCAAACGTATTCTCATTATTAAGCTTGGAGCAATCGGCGATGTTATTCGCACAACTCCTCTCCTTCACAAGTTGAAGGAAGTCCACCCCAAAGCAAAAATCTATTGGCTGACTCACACAGCGGAGATCGTTCCCTCCATCGTTGATGAGGTGATGGATTTCTCTCTCAAGAACATCGTCGCCCTTCGTTCCATCCACTTTGATATTCTTTACAACCTGGACAAGGACCGAGAGGCATGTGCGCTGGCATCTCAGATTCCCGCAAGCGAAAAACGCGGATTTATTCTCAAGGATGGACTTCCTGCTCCCGCAGACGCTGCTGCAGAAGAAAAGTATCTTACCGGAATTTTCGATGATCTCAACAAAGCGAACACGAAGAGCTACTTGGAAGAGTTGTTTGAGATCTGCAACTTCAAGTTCAATGGTGAGCGTTATATTCTAGACTCGTTTGCTTCACATGGTTACACCTGGAAGATCAACAAGAAGAAAAAAGTCGTCGGACTCAATACGGGATGCGGCGGACGATGGACGTCCCGACTGTGGGATGATCGCAACTGGATGAGTCTTGCAAAAGGATTGAAGCGAAAAGGGTTTGAAGTCGTGCTCCTTGGTGGTGAGCAAGAGCATAAGAAGAATCAGAAGCTCGCGAAGGCCGCCGGTGTCAAATACTTTGGCCATTTTCCCTTAGCACAGTTTGTCAATCTCGTTGCGCAATGCGATTTGGTGGTGACCGGTGTAACGATGGCAATGCACATCACCATTGGCCTTGGGAAGAAGATCGTCTTGTTCAACAACATCTTCAACAAACATGAGTTTGAGTTGTACGGTCTTGGACAGATCCTCGAACCTGAATTGTCGTGCCAGTGTTTCTTTTTACCTGTCTGCAAGAATCAGGATTACCAATGTATGGATCATCTCACGCCGGCGCGAGTGATCCAGACCTGCGTAAAACTCTTGCCACCCTCATCGTCCATTTCCCCGAACTGAGATAATCAGTGAAGATCGTCATCATCGGAACTGCTTACCCCTGGCGGGGAGGCATCGCTCATTATATTGCTCTCCTGTATCATCATCTCCGGAAACGACATGACGTTGAGGTTGTGACATTCTCCCGTCAGTATCCGGCATTTCTTTTTCCGGGGAAGTCGCAACAGGAAGAGAAGAGCGAAGGCGTTCAGATCCCCACTGAGCAACTTATTGATTCGATCAATCCGTTGACGTGGATTCGAGCCGCGAGAACTGTCGCAGGCAAGAAGCCGGATTTGATTATCTTCAAATATTGGCTACCGTTCTTTGGTCCTTGCTTCGGTGTGATTGCACGACTGGTGAAGCGATGGTCAAATGCGCGCGTCCTTCTTATTTGCGACAATGTGATTCCGCATGAGCGACGACTGGGTGATAGGGCATTCACTCGTTTTGCCTTCCGCGCGGCTGATTTCTTCATCGTACAGTCACGGGCAGTTGAACAGGAGTTGAAGGAGTTCCTGCCAAGTGCGCGTTACGCATTCGTTCCGCATCCGGTGTATGAGATGTTCGGGGCGACAATGCCAAAGGCCGAGGCACGAACGAAACTCGAACTTGCACGTGACGACCGTGTGTTGCTTTTCTTTGGATATGTTCGCCCCTACAAAGGATTACACGTCTTGCTCGAAGCAATGCCAAGAGTTCTGAAATCGCTTCCCGTTAAGCTTTTGGTCGTGGGGGAGTTCTATGATGATGAAGCAAAGTACAGCGACAAGATTGCGTCTCTTGGTCTTGGGGGCTCGGTGATCGTTCGCTCCGACTATGTTCCAAATGATGAGGTGCGAACGTATTTCTCAGGATGTGATGTTGTTCTCTTGCCGTACACATCGGCGACACAGAGCGGGATTGCACAGATTGCCTATCACTTTAACAAGCCGGTCATTGCCACCGATGTTGGTGGATTGGCAGAGGTGGTGAAGGACGGAGAGACAGGATTTGTGGCTCCACCAAACGATCCGGCAGCTCTTGCTCAGTCAATCCTCCGCTTCTATCACGAGAACCGGGAAGACGAGTTTGTTAGAAACGTTTCTGTGGAAAAGAAGAATTACACCTGGGATGCAATGGTAAACGCTATTGAGAAGTTGACAGCATAGGCTGTTTCGGCGTCAGGCTTCCCCGAAGGGGTCTGGCGAAGCCATCACTTCGTGACTTCGGACAAGTCTCACGTTTCCTTTTTTAATTTTTCCTTTTTCGTTTTCAGGCTTCAAGACTCACGTTTCCTTTTTTAATTTTTCGTTTTTCATTTTTCATTGTTAAATGCATTACGATCCAGTTAAGAAGATTATTGGTGATTTCGTCGGCACGAATGTCATTCGCCGGAAGTTGTTCTACAAACTTCTCGGATTGATGTTCTTACGAGAGTGGCATGTGAAGCGCACGGTGAGGGCCTTGTTGAATCGTTACTCCAACGCGTTTTTTGTCCTTGATGCGGGAAGTGGATTCGGTCAATATTCGTACTTCATCGCACGAAACTATCCACACGCTCACGTGCATGCTGTGGATGTCAAAGAAGATCAGATCAACGACTGCCGGGAATTCTTTCGGAAAGCCGGACTCACAAACGCACAGTTTGCCATCGAGGATCTCACAACGATGTCCCACGACGCCAAGTTTGATCTGATTCTTTCCGTTGATGTTATGGAACATATCGTTGCCGACGAAGCCGTCTTTCAAAATTTCTTTCACGCGCTGAAGAACGAGGGCGCGCTGGTGATCAACACTCCCGCAAGTGGAGCGAAAGAGTCGGGTGAATTGTTTTCCAAAGAGGATAGCTTCATCGGCGAGCACGTTCGTTACGGTTACAATCAGGATGAAATGCGCGAGAAGCTCGTACGCGCCGGATTTGCGGTCGAGCGAATTGCATTCACCTACGGCCGCTATGGTTCCATCGCCTGGAAACTGGGAATCAAGATTCCGATGATGATTGTGGGGATTCACAAGATCCTGTTACTGGTGCTACCGTTCTATTACGTAATCACTCTTCCCTTCACACTTTTGTTCATGCATCTTGATTATTCAGTGGAGAATCAGCAAGGTGGTGGACTTCTAGTTCTGGCGCGGAAGCCGTGATGATGCTCTTACACTTTGATTGGTCAACTTTTCCAATGTCTCTTCTATGAGCACAGTTGTCTGTCCAATATGTGAGAGTGGTTATTGCCGTGATGTGGCTTTTGGATATCGGTTTGAAGGGAGGTGGCTTCAGGCAATGGGATGTCGCCGTTGTGGAATCATCTTTCTTCATCCCCCACTTCCTCCAGAGGCAATTCGATCGCTTTATTCAAAAGATTACTTCGAAGAAGATTTTCGGTGCGGATACGCCCATAGCTGTTTTGATTCTTCACATCATGACCGCCTCATTGATCATGCTCTTCTCAAATACTTGTCATCTGTAAAACCACAAGGAAAAATGCTCGAGATCGGGTGCGCCGGCGGTGTGTTCCTGAATGCTGCAAAGATATATGGCTTTGAGGTTGAGGGAGTCGAACTATCGCGCGACGCCGCAGAGTTTGCACAGAAGAATTTTAGTCTTCGAATCTTCAACGGCACGGTCATTGAAGCGCAATTCAATGACATGTTTGATGTTATCGTCATGGGAGATGTCCTTGAGCACCTGCCAAATCCGATGGAAACGTTGCGGGAAGTTTGGCGAATCATTGCCCACGGCGGGCTGCTCGTCATCATCTCTCCCACGCAAACCAACTCGATCTTCTCAAGGATCGGATTGGCGCTTTACAGTCTCCTGGGGAAGAAGGCTATCATTGACCTTCCACCGTACCATTTGTTCGAATACAGACCGGCGAGCTTGAGAAATCTTTTGAATCGAACTGGATTTACCGTTCTTCGTCAGTCTGTCGGGGCGCTGCATCCCAATGAGGTGATGCTGCGAGGCTCCATGCTCCAACGAATAGGGAAGAAATTGTTTCAGTATCCAAACTATGCACTGACCAAACTGTTTGGCATTTTCGGCGATCGGATTACTGTTTACGCGACCAAGATGAATCAAGCCACCTTGAGAGAAGAATAGCGTGATGATGACAAGTCCGCTCGTTTACGTTGTGGTGCTTACGTGGAATGGGAAGAACGACACGCTTGAATGTCTAAGATCGCTCCAGTCGGTGACGTATCCGAACTTCAGGATCCTCGTCGTCGATAACGCATCTTCGGATGGCACAACCGAGGCGGTTCGGCAATCCTTCCAAAACGTCGAAGTGATCCGTAACGAGACAAACCTTCGATTCGCTGGAGGAAATAACGTTGGGATCCGTCACGCTATGAGTAAACAGGCTGACTATGTCCTTCTCCTTAACAACGACACCGTGGTTGAAATGGGATTCTTATCTGAACTCATCGCGACTGCCGAACGTGATCCTGACATCGGGATGGTCGGTGCAAAGATCTATTATCACGACGATCCAACTCCCCAAGGGACAAGTCGGATTTGGTTTGCAGGTGGAAAGATCGAATGGTGGGAGGGATGGATCTCACATGTGGGATTGCGCCAACTCGATCGAGGCCAATTCGAATCGGTTGAAGAGACAGACTACATCACCGGATGCTGTCTGCTTGTGAAGCGTCAAGTCATTGAGAAGATCGGCTTTCTTGACGAGAGCTACTTCATGTATGGCGAAGATGCCGATTGGTGTATTCGTGCCATGCGTGCGGGTTACAAACTCACAGTTCAGCCAAAAGCAAAACTGTGGCACAAGCTCTCCGTCAGTTCCGGCGGGCATTTGTCGTGGTTCAAGAACTGGAACAAACTCAAAAGCAATCTGCGGTTGATGTGGAGGTATGCAAGACCGTATCATTGGGTGACGATACCCCTCACCCTTCCCTTTGTCATTGCCGCTTCCTCGGCTGGGTTCTTGATCGACCGATTGCAAGGAAGGGACGACTGATCATTGGCCTCAGATACGAGAAAAAGCGATATGCTTGAAGTACAGAGAAAAACATGGGATGTGTTGGCCGAGGTTGACCCAATGTGGGCCATTCTCACCGAGGACCAAAAGCGGGGAGGTAAGTGGAATCCAGAGGAATTCTTTGAGCGGGGAAGAATGGAAGTCAACACGTTGCTTTCTGAACTGGAATCACTCGGTGTCCATTTGGAAAAAGGGAAAGTGCTCGACTTTGGTTGTGGTCTCGGCCGACTGACACAGGCCTTCTGTGAGCATTTTAGCGCGTGCACTGGTGTTGATATCTCGCCCAAAATGATCACCAAGGCTCAGGAATTTAATCGCTTCCCCAAGCGCTGTCACTATATCGTCAACGAAGTCCCTGATCTTAAGCAATTCTCCGACAGCAGCTTTGACATTGTCTATTCCAACATTGTCCTACAGCACATTCCTCCTGTCGTTTCCAAGCGGTACATCAGGGAGTTTGCTCGCGTTATACGACCAGCCGGGGTTATCGTGTTTCAGATTCCTTACTGGATCCATTGGCGGAGGCGCATTCAGTGGCGAAGGAGATTGTTCGAGTTGTTTGTGAGACTGGGCCTCGGCGTGAAGTTTTTTGTCACGAAACTGAGAATGAACCCAATGCGTATGTCGTTCCTTCCCCGAGCTGTGGTTGAAGAATTGCTCACATCATCCGGTTGCTCTCTTCGACACGTCGTATCATGGACAGACAGTGAAATCGGGAGTTGCCGCTATATTGCGGTCAAGGGAGAACAGCGAGACAATTGACCGGACCGAGGCCATTTAACGACAACCAATAAGATAGATGGCGAAACATCCGCGGAACGTACCTGAGGTTCCAACCTCAATCACCGGGAGTGAGGTATGCAAAGCCATATCATTGGTTGACGATACCGATATCCTTAGTCCTTCGATTCATAAATTCGATGACGAATTTATTCACTCAGGACTAAGTGCTGAGCAAGCAAGAACCTCACGATCTGATTTTCAAAATACGTGACTGTATTTGCGAGTCGAAGCACT
>JANONN010000349.1:0-3786 GCA_031420835.1 Ignavibacteriales bacterium
GCACGTTGGATCGCCTTTAGCATCTCCTTGGAATCGTACTTCTCAAACTTGAAACCAGTTCCTTTGCCGTTATTTGCGTAATCGTCCACCGTATCGTCGAGACCGCCTGTCGCACGTACAATAGGGACCGTGCCATAGCGCATACTGTACATCTGGTTCAACCCGCATGGCTCGTATCGTGACGGCATCAAGAACATGTCGCTTCCCGCCTCAATCAGATGCGCAAGCTCTTCGTCGAAGCCAAACACAATACCTACCTTGTCAGAATGCTTCTTGTGGAGAGCCTCAAACTTCTTCTCGAGCGACTTATCTCCCGAAGCAAGCATAACGAATTGCACATCCATCTTTAAGATATCTTCGAGAGCTTCAAGGACAAGGTCGAACCCCTTCTGTTCCACTAAGCGAGTGATGGATCCGATCATTGGTGAATTGGGTTTGAATTTTAGCCCAATTCGCTCTGCAAGAGCGCGCTTGTTATCGATCTTTGCTTCGATGGATTTCAGATCGTACTTTCGAAAGATATGATTGTCGGCTGAGGGCGTCCACTGTTGATAGTCAATGCCATTGAGTATTCCATGGAGGTCTTTTCGGCGTTGCGAAAGGAATCCGTTGAGTCCCGCCCCGTTTTCGTCCGAGGAACATATCTCCTCGGCATACTTCTGGCTCACAGTAGTAATGGCATCGCTAAAGAAAAGTCCGGCTTTGAGAAAGTTGAACTTGCCGAATGCTTCGACGCCCTCAAGCTTGAAAAGTTCCTTGGGAAGTCCCGACTTTCCGAATGACTCCGCCGAGAATGCACCCTGATACGCCATGTTGTGGATTGTAAAGAGGGTCTTAACAGATTTGAAGAAGCCATCATCAGCGAAAACGGTCTTAATGTATGCCGGAATCAATCCCGTTTGCCAATCATTACAATGGATGATATCCGGCTGCCACCCAAGTCGTCGAAGAGTCTCAGGTACCCCCTTACAAAAGAAGATGAATCGCTCGTCATTGTCTTTGTAGTCGGTCTTGCTCGTTGGACTTTGGTAGATTCCATCCCTGCCGAAGTATTTTGCGTTGTCGAGGAAATAGACCTGAACCTTCTCCTTGACGTTGCTGATGAATGAAGACTTGACGTTGCCTAACTCGGTGTCTTTTCCGACCTGGATCGGAATTTCCTTGAGGCGGATGATGTCATGGAGCTTGAACTTCCGCTCGCTGATAAATCGATAGCGGGGCATCATGATGCGGACCTCATGCCCCAGCTCTTTGATCGCTTTTGGCAGTGCGCTTGATACGTCAGCAAGGCCGCCGGTCTTCGCAAATGGCTCGACTTCGCTGGAAACAAAGAGAATATTTAGGGATCTTGACATTTGAATAAGCCAAAATGCTGCAGAACGTCGGTAAAATTAGCCAAATTTCTGCTCAATCGCAATGAGAAAAGACCAAAACCTTCTTAGGTTCGGATCACTAGAGACCAGATCACGAAGATAAGACTTCCTTATTACGAATCATCGTCGTGTGTTTCTGAAGATTTCATCTCATCGTGCGGGCTGTTTCATTGCTAATCTATACAGCTTCTCGTATATTCTCTCTGGATGAACAACAAGATTCTGTGGAGTCACACACGCCCGAAAACATACTGATTGTCCGCACCGACAGAATTGGCGATGTTGTTCTCTCCCTCCCAATGGTTTCGGTACTTCGGGCTTCCTTTCCCACAGCACAACTCTCGATGCTACTCCGGTCGTACACCAAACCACTTGCAGAAGGATACCATGGCCTTGATCGCATTGTGCTGTATGACGATTTAGGGATAGAGAAATCCCTTGGGAGAATGATTGGAGAACTTAGGAGTGAGAAGTTCGATGCCGTTGTCGTTTCGTATCCCACATTTCGGTTGGCGGCCTTGATGTACCTTGCAAGGATTCCGCGCAGAATTGGAACCGGATATCGATGGTACTCTTTTCTCTTCAACAAGAGAGTTTATGAGCACCGTAAGACCGCTGAGAAACATGAGGCGGAATACAACCTCTCTCTCCTCAAGTCACTGGGGTGTAATGTTTCCCCGGTGCCCACTATATCGTTACCTATTTCCAATGAAGACGAGGAAGGTGCCAAAGAAATACGCGTGGCACTCAACCTTCAAAAAGGTGAAAGGGTGGCGGTATTGCATCCGGGAAGCGGTGGATCAGCAAGGGATTGGGGCGTTGACAATTTTGCCGAGCTAACGCGACTTTTATCAAACGACAATTTTCAAGTCTTGATTAGCGGAGGGCCTGGTGAATCAACGCTTGTTGATCAAGTAGTGAGAAGATCAGGGAACAAAGGGATTCCACTTACGAATATCAGAAACCTGAAATTGCTTGCTGCTTTCTTGAAGAGCGTCGACATTTTTATCAGTAATTCCACCGGGCCGCTGCACATTGCTGCAGCCGTTGGAACGCCAGTCATCGGTCTCTATCCGCCCATACTGGCATGCAGCCCAGTTCGATGGGGTCCGTTGACGAGCAAGAATCGAGTTTTTGTTCCTAACGCAAATGAATGCCCCAGATGCAAAGGTGGAGCTTGTGAGGGAAATGAATGCATGGATTTGATCACACCCAAAGAGGTTTTTGCAGCGGTCAAGGGACTTGTCGCTGCCCGTAATGTGCAACCAAAGGTGGGGGTTTGATGCTGATGGGATATTTGGCAAGAATTCTACTGATTTCCCAAGTTTCGGTTTCACTCTTTGCCCAAAACACAAATGGTTCGCCCCGCAAAGACACGTCAAGTCAGGTGAATATGCGCTCTATTCAACCGTCGGCTTTTGATGTCGGTGAACGTTTCGTGTTCGATGTCGGGTATGGTTTCATCATCGCAGGAGTGGCGACGATGGAAATACCGAAAACCGACACGATCCAAGGGCGCGAATGTTATCAAGTCGTTGTCAGAGTGAATTCGACTCCTTCGTTCTCGTGGATCTACAAAGTGGAAGATAAGTACGAGACGTATCTGGACAAGGCGGGAATCTTTCCGTGGCGTTTCGTTCAACAGATACGGGAAGGGAAGTTCAGCAGGGACTTTGCGGCGGATTTTGACCAGATTAACAACGTGGCGCGCACCACGGAAGGGGATTTTCCGATTCCGCCGTATGTTCATGATGTTGTTTCGGCGTTCTATTTTGTGCGTACGATGGATTTTTCCAAGAGCCGGGTTGGAGAGAAGATCTTTCTCGAGAACTTCTACAAAGACAAGACCAATCCGCTTGCCGTCAAGTTTCTCGGCCGCCAACGCATTGAGGTTGATGCAGGCACATTCGATTGTATCATTATCGAGCCATTAGTCAAAGAGGGGGGATTGTTTAAGAGTGAAGGCCGGGTAGTCATTTGGATGACTGACGACGAGCGGAAAATCCCTGTCAAAGTGAGCACACAAATTCTCATCGGATCTCTTTACGCAGAGCTGCGAGAAATTTCAGGCGTGAACGGTCCGATCAAAGCAAAGGTTCGGTGACCAATGTCCAAATTCAAGCAGATTGATCTCAAGAACATCAAAACTGTTTCCATCCGGGCGCGAAAAAGGAAAGTGACTCCGAAGGACTTCGCCCGAGTGATCGACCCAGGGACAAGTTCTGTCCGTGACTTTGTTGAATCGTTGCCCCACATTCTTGTCGCCAATGATCTCCGCGCGCTCGTGCAAGACATCATTGAGTCAAGGAAGAAGAAGAAGCCGGTCATTCTCATGATGGGCGCTCATGTTATTAAGGTGGGGCTATCGCCGATCATCATGTTGTGGGCTTGGAAATCTCAGAATTTGAGGCAA
>JANONN010000350.1:0-2407 GCA_031420835.1 Ignavibacteriales bacterium
CATTCTATTTCACCGAGTATCAGACCGGCTCAAAACGGACAAGTGGCTTCCGATCTGAACGGACACAAAAGATCTCTCTTGATCTCGAACATTATGTCTCTGTCTTCCAGGGACAAGTCATTGGGGCGACGCTTCATGGTCGCGAATTCCGGGCTGGTTCTCTTCAAAGCAGCGACCTCTATCGACTTGGGGGAACAACGACCCTTCGGGGTTATCGAGAAAGTCAGTTCCTTGGCTCCCGACTCGCGTGGTTGAATCTCGAATATCGCCTCCTTACCGGGGGTAGATCGTTTGTGTTTGCCTTTCTCGATGCTGCATATATATCTTCATCTGGGTTGATGGCGTTGCTCCCTGATCAACGAAAGGTTGGTTCCGGTGTTGGGATTCGCGTTGAGACGCCGCTGGGATTGATCGGCGTAAGTCTTGCGCTCGGGGAGGGGGATACATTCAGCACCGCAAAACTACATTTCAGGTTAGCCAATGAATTCTAAGTTCGCTGCATACGTTGAGCTGACACGACCGCTCAACGTGCTCATTACATTTCTTTCGATTGCAGCGGCTTGCGTGCTTGCCGGTGGAAAGTCCGCAGATTCACTGAACATTCTCTTTGCGTCGCTGGCGGGTGCTCTCATTGCTGCGGGTGCAAATGCGATCAATGATTACTTTGATGTCGATATTGATCGCATCAACAAACCAAATCGTCCGCTTCCGCGTGGAGCCGTGACTGCTGCTGAGGTGTGGGTACTTTGGCTTCGTCTGTCTCTTGTTGGAATTTTGCTAAACGTTTTTCTAAATTCAGGCGCGCTTCTTATTGCATTGATCGCAGTGGTGGCCCTGTACGCTTACAGCGCGTACTTCAAGCGAACAGTCCTGGCGGGAAACTTTCTCGTTGGCACAATGACCGGGCTAGCATTTCTGTATGGTGGCGTTGTCGTTGGTGATCTGAATCGGGCAATCATCCCCGCCATCTTTGCGTTCCTAATCAATGTAGCGCGAGAGATCATCAAAGATGTTGAAGATGTCGAAGGGGACTCGAAAGAAGGAGCCAGCACGTTTCCCGTGAGATACGGCGTTAAGCCTGCTCTTGTTCTCGCAACAATGATACTCATGACGCTCGTGGCAACGACTCTCGTTCCATATTATTTGCAAATGTATGACCTGACATACCTTATCCTTGTGCTTATCGTCGATGCAGCAATTCTCTTTGTGGTGATTTCCATGTGGCTCAATTCTTCTCCGATGAACCTTGGGAAGCTGAGCTACATCCTAAAAGTAAATATGCTCATAGGGCTTGTTGCAATCTTTCTTGGGTCGACATGAGGGCGTTAGGAACACTCACCCACCCAACTCTTGACACTGAGACTCACTATTGGAGTTACGGATTTATTCATGTTGCAGGAGTTGATGAAGTGGGGCGTGGTCCGCTGGCCGGACCGGTTGTCGCTGCCGCGGTCGTTTTCTCGCCGGATATTGCCATTGAAGGCATTGACGATTCAAAGAAACTCACGGAAGAGAAACGTGAAGAACTGTTTTCACCGATCATGAGCAAGGCGATCTCAGTTGGTCTTGGGGTTGTTGATCACGCAATGATTGACAAGATTAATATTCTTCGCGCGGCGCAACTTGCCATGAAGCGAGCGATCGACAATCTCAACGTAAAACCCGAAATTGTTCTGGCCGACGGTCGCGGCTTTAGCTATGACTTGCTTCGATGTGAGAACATCATTGGTGGCGATGCGAAAGTGTTTTCGATCGCTGCGGCATCCATTATTGCAAAGGTCCATCGTGATCGGATGATGAAGGATCTTGATGCCCAGTATCCTCAATACGGATTTGCGAAACACAAAGGGTACGCAACGAAGGAACATCTCGAAGCGATTCGTGCCCATGGTTTGTGCAGCATCCATCGAAAGAGTTTCCGGATTCATCATGTCGCCGAAAGCGCATAGGAATCGGCGTGAACAGGGAACGGAGGCCGAAACGCTTGCCGCGACGTTCCTTGAAGGGCGGGGGATGAGAGTCATCGAACGCAACTACCGGTTCGAGCGTGGCGAGATCGATATTGTAGCGGAGGATGGAAACGAACTCGTTTTTGTCGAAGTAAAGGCTCGTCGGTCGAACTCATTCGGCGAGCCGGAAGATGCGGTCACGCCTGAAAAGGAAGAGCAGATCAAGAAAGTGGCTGAGGGATACCTTTTCGAGCGTCAGATCGAGGACCGCGCTTGCAGATTTGATGTGGTTGCCGTCAGCGTCGTCAATGGAAAGAAAACGATCAGACACCTTACGAATGCATTCTAAATGATGCTGAACAAAAACGCAGGCTTATATACCGACTACTACGAGTTGACAATGGCGCAGGCCTATTTCCTTTCGGGAAAGGCCGAGACGAGCGCGTGTTTCGATTATT
>JANONN010000351.1:0-1620 GCA_031420835.1 Ignavibacteriales bacterium
GCCACCGCCATCAAACGCGCGCTGGCATTGTTGCAACCGGTGATGATTATCGGTCTGGCCATTACCATCGGCATCATTATTTTTGCCATCTTGAGCCCGATGTTTGACATGATGGATTTGCCGTTCTAAGTCCAGCCATCAACATTCTTTTTACAATCTATTGATCACAGCCAATCGTACGGGGAAACCATGAAAACCAATACCGCGTTATTCAGAAATGGTCCGATCGGTCAAAAATTCGCACGCGGATTTTCATTGATGGAAATTATTATTGTGGTCACCATCATTGGATTGATTGCGGCGTGGGCGGCGACCAATATTTTTGGCAAACAGGAACAGGCGCAGGCGCGTATCGCCAAGGCAAAATTGACCAGTTTGTCGGGGCCGTTGGATTTGTACAAACTCGATACCGGACGGTACCCCAGCACCCAGGAAGGGCTGGTGGCGTTGTTGACCAATCCGGGCAATGTCTCGAATTGGAACGGCCCCTACGTCAATAATGCCGACGAATTAAATGACCCATGGCGCAACAGCCTGATTTACAAATCGCCGGGGGATGCCAATCGCCCCTATGACCTGACCTCGCTGGGGGCAGATGGCAAAGAAGGCGGGGACGGCCCCAACCGCGATATCAATTCGTGGGACTAGCCATACAAAGCGGTTGGTGTAAACGTATGTGCGAGCTCGACTAATCGGTGGCGTGGTGAAACACACGGGCCAATTTGACGGTCGCCGTGGCGAGGCGGCTGCCGTACAACGCGGATTTTCGTTGTTGGAAATCATCCTGGTTATTTCACTCGCGGCGGTCATGTTTACGCTGGTGCCCAAAATGTTTGGCAGCGGCGTATCGGGCAGCGAACTCAAAGCCAATGTGCGCACCGTTGCTGCGGCGATGAAAATGGCGCGCGATCAGGCCATCAACACCCGTCGTGAATCGTTTGTCTCGATCAATGTCGACAGCCGTGAATTCACCACCACCCTGGATGAGCGTGTTCATAAACTCAACGATCAAATCACCTTAAAATTGTTTACCGCCGAGACCGACCTGATCGCTGCGCAGTCGGCGAGTTTTCGTTTTTATCCGGACGGCTCATCCAACGGCGGGCGGGTTACCGTGGTGGCCAACGAACGTGAATTTTTTATCGATATCGATTGGCTGACCGGCCGCGTCACCGTGACGGATTCGATCGCAAAAGTGCAGGCGGGGCGGGTGTCATGAGGCAAAAATGGCTGAAATGCCGCGTTATTGCTCGTGTTAACGGTTTTTCTTTGCTTGAAATATTGGTTGCCTTTACGCTGCTGGCGGTGGTCATGGCAACGTTAATGGCGATATTTTCACGCGGCGTAAATAACGCCGATGTCGCCAACCGTTATGCCAAGGCGGCGATATTTGCCGAGTCAAAACTGGCGGCGCTCGGTGTTGAAGAATCCATCAGTGAAGGGGAGACCAGCGGTCAACTTGACAATGATTTTGCCTGGCAACTGGCGATAAAAGCCTATTCGTCTGCGAGTGAACCCTTGGTTCGCTCCAGTCTGGAATTGGCCGCCATCGACCATGCCGAGGCCAGCGGCACACCACTGCCATCGAGTCTGACCGCAGCCACCACCAACGCCGCGGCC
>JANONN010000352.1:0-4095 GCA_031420835.1 Ignavibacteriales bacterium
GAGGCCAACAAGACCAAGAAGCAGTAAAGGATTGAGGAATGTCATGAACAGATCTTAACGCAAACAACGTTCTCCATAGAAAACATACTCTGAATCTCTCCGAAAATCAAGCTGATTGAAATTCGGCGCAATTTTCGGTAACTTTAGTTTGAAAATGAAATTCGTCTTTGGAATAGTACTCGTTTGGTTCCATCTTGCCGTGCCCCCTTCGGTTGCTCACGCAAACACTTTTCAATCGAACGAGAAGTCGTCGTCAGCCATCGTTCTGCGTCCTGAGTTTGTAGAGTCGCGGGAGCGAATTCCCAGCATACTTCCCACCCGAGCAGTCAAGAAACCGAAAGTGGCGTTGGTTTTTAGTGGTGGCGGCGCGCGCGGTATTACGGCTGTCGGAATTCTTAAATCGTTCGAGAAAAATGGAATTCCAATCGACTATCTTGTCGGCACCAGTATTGGCGCCATTGTCGGAGGATTGTATGCCTCGGGGTATTCAACGCGCGACCTTGACCGCATCGTAGCAACGACGGATTGGTCGGATGTCCTCAACTATTCGGATGAGTCCGAGCGCCGTGATCTGTTTCTGGATCAAAAGCTCGCAAAAGACAGAAGCTCGCTCATCTTCCGCTTCTCTGGGTTTGAGCCGGTGATTCCGTCATCGTATTCTACTGCGCAGAGACTGACGAACTATGTCAATATTCTCACGCTACAGGGAATTTTTCATCCAAATCCCAGTTTCGATGATTTGAAAATCCCGTTTCGAGTTGTTACGACCGATCTGGTTTCAGGAAAACGTGTGGTGATTGATCGGGGCGACCTTGCGGAGGCTCTCCGTGCGGGGGTTACTGTTCCACTTCTTTTCAGTCCGGTGATTCGAGATACCATGCAACTGATGGACGGCGGGCTTGTTTCAAACATTTCCGTGGATGTTGCTCGGGATCTTGGGGCCGACATTGTCATCGCGATAGATGCAACCAGTCCGTTGCGACCGGCCGATAAATTGAAAGCGCCCTGGGAAGTGGCTGACCAGATTATCGCCATCATGATGCAATCGGCCAATCAAGCACAACTCAAGCTCGCGGATATTGTCATTAGGCCACACATGGGGGATCATCTCGCTTCCGACTTCGGTGGCTTAGATAGTTTGATTCGTGCCGGCGAGGAAGCGGGAGATTCAATGGCGCCCACGATCCATCGTCTTCTCTCGCAACGAACGGAACTTGCGCAGAGATCGTCGAATCATACCCGTTCATTTCCTTCTCCGCGCATTGAATTCGATAGCGTGCTTGTCGGTCCGGAATGGTCCCAAACGTTGCGCGCGTGGGAGGCGAGAGCGGAACTTGCCGAACGTGACATACTCCTTTTGCTAGCACGGATGCATGACACGGGCGATTATGCAGATGTTCATATCGAAGCGCACAAGCAGGACAATCATACCCTCTTGCGGCTTAACGCCGAACCACATCCCACTTTGAGAAACGTTCTCTTTGTTGGAAACGAGCACGTTTCTACCGACACGCTTCTTCAGCCGTTCCACTCGCTCCTCGGACGCAGACTCAATACTCACAAGAGCCGAAAGGCGATCGAAGAGGTTCTCGGCTCATATCGTGAGCGTGGATACTCACTGGCACGCATTCAGGATACTTCTTTCGACCCAGCTTCCGGCAATGCCACCATCGTCATTGATGAGGGGATTGTCTTTCGCCGAGAAATCATTGGTACGAAGAAAACAAAAGACTATGTGATCTGGCGCGAGATGCCATTACGAGAGCGGGAAGTGTTTGCGGTCTCCAAGGCGGCTCAGAGTATCACGAATCTGTACAGCACGAACTTGTTCGAGCAAGTGTTGATTGGAATCCGGCGGGAGCGTATTGATGATCGGGATTATCACATCGTACAAGTAAGGGTGCGTGAACGTCCCACGGAGTTAGTACGCGTGGCATTGCGTGTGGACAACGAAAGAAGCGTTCAGCCTTCAATTGATATAAGGGATGAAAACTTCTTGGGGATTGGGTCGGAGCTTGGCGTCTCGGCGTTTGGTGGATTGAGGAATCGTCTCTACAGTTTGGAATTTCAGGCCACACGGATCTTCGACTCCTATCTCACATTCAATCTCAAGGGATTCTATTCGCTAAGAGATGCTTACGCATTCCGTAACGAAGCTCTTCCTGATCCCACAGAATGGAATCGCGTACGGAACGGCGAGTTCCGGGAAGTGAAGCGTGGCGGTTCTGCTTCGTTCGGAAGTCAACTCGAACGGCTCGGTACTGTAACCGTTGAGGGACGATTGGAGCATCATAGATACTGGAATATCGCCGGCAGTCCGATTGTTCCTGAGGGATACAATATCGCGTCGGTGAGAATTGGCACAAGGGTGGACACGCAGGATGAATTTCCATTTCCAACGGACGGGATAGCCCTTGAATTCTTCTACGAGTCGGCCATTGTTCGGGTCAAGGACGGAGTAGGATTCTCGAAATTCTACTTCAGTTACCTTGAACATCGCTCCATTGCCCGTAAACATGTTTTGAGTCCGCGCATAGTCATAGGTTCTGCAGATGAGACGCTTCCGTTTACAGAGCAGTTTCACTTTGGTGGTCAACATAGCTTTTTTGGTTTGCGTCAGGATAATGCCCGTGGACGTCAGCTCTTCATTGCCGGACTCGAATATCGGTATCATAGCCCGTTGAAGGCATTCTTCGAAACCTACATCACCCTTCGTTATGACTTTGGCTCGATCTGGGAAGTGCCTGAGCAAATCCGGCTGCGTGACTTACGCCACGGGATCGGAGTTGGCCTCGCGTTCGACACTCCACTCGGTCCTGCCGAATTTGCTGTGGGAAGAAGCTTCTTCTTCCGAAAGGAACTTCTCGATCGCCCGTTAAGTCTCGGTCCGTTCATCGGCTATTTTACGATTGGATTCCCGCTGTAGGAAGGCGAACGAACATCTTTCGGATAGTTTTCTTTTTCCCAAAAGTTGGTATATTGGCCACGAACTGTATGAAAGGAATGACATTATGGCGACCAAACCACCGCCATCCGTCGCAGAATTTTCTCCCGAATCGCTGGAAAAGCTTGCCTACTCCCTCGTTGCAGATATCCCTACCGTAGAGCCAAACGATCAGAACCGGTTGGGTTATCACGTTTGGGCATGGTTGAAGGAACGACGGGGAACTCTTGAACAAGCCATCAAGACCTCAGGCGTGCGCACGAGCGTTCCGCTCGATGAAGTGTATGCCACAGTAAGGAAACGCCTCGAGGAAAAGGGACTCCACGCTTGACGTGTTGTGCACTCTGGAACACTTAATCACGCGTGAGCCTCTCTCTCGATTTCAACTCCCTTCTTCTCTCGTTCATTCCCCTCTTCGTCGCTATTGCGTGTTGGGGGTCATTTCCAATTGCGAATTGATTGTAGAACAAAGCATTAATTCCGCAATCCCCGCCAGACCGCCGTCGGGCTGGCGCATTCCGCAATTCACAATGGTAGGAGCGCTTTAGTCGCTGGTCGGCACGCGAACGTAGTCGAGGAACGTGTACCCTTCGTGTTCCTCTTTGTTCACCAGCAAGAAAGCACTTCCGATGAGATGTTCGTACGGGGGGAAGAAGGTATCGCCTTTCACGTCCCGGTGAATCAAGGTCAGATGCCATTCATCAGCACGCTGAAGGAATTGCGAGAAGATTTCCCCTCCACCGATCACAAACACCTTCACTTCATTTCTTAAGGCTTCCAACGCGGCAGGAATTGTGGCGTAGGTTTCGACGGTGGGAAGCGTTCGCGATGTGAGAACGACATTCCGACGATTGGAGAGTGGTTTTTCAAGCGACTCGAACGTCCTCCGGCCCATCAAAACGGTGTGGCCAGTGGTGAGACGCTTGAAGCGACGAAGGTCTTCGGAGATATGCCAGGGGAGTTTGCCATCGTTCCCGATCACACGGTTGCGACTGAGCGCAGCGATGATCAGAAGCTTCACACTGCTACCTCGAACTTGATCGGTTCGTCACACTCGTACCCGACAAGCTCAAAATCTTCGAAGGTCAACAGATCGACAGGTTTCTGTGCGATGATCAGTTTCGGAAGCGGCTTCGGCTTACGCTTCAATT
>JANONN010000353.1:0-2547 GCA_031420835.1 Ignavibacteriales bacterium
CTTTTTGCAAACGGAGTTCAACGAAAATCGCGCAACGTTGTCTCCTGATGGGCGCTGGATCGCCTACCAATCCGACGAGTCGGGGAGGTTTGAAATCTACATTCGACCCGTCCCGGGTCCCGGCGGCAAGTGGCAAGTTTCGACAAACGGAGGAATTCGCCCTCGATGGCGCCGTGACGGGAAAGAGCTTTTCTATCTCGGATTAGACGACAAGATCATGGCGGCAGAGATCAAGCTCGGTTCTGTTACAGTTGATATAGGTTCTGTCCGCACGTTGTTCCAGGTCCGTCCGTTCGGCGGCGGCGGAAGGGATATCTATGACGTCACGGGAGATGGACAGCGTTTTCTCGTCGCATCACTGGGGAGTGAAGAAAGCTCATCGCCGGTTACGCTCGTGGTGAATTGGACGGCGGAGGTGAAGAAGAAATGATAATCCTTGTCAGTAAACATTATCCCTGGAGTCTCTATGATTGGTCAGACTATATCTCACTATAAGATTCTGGAGAAGTTAGGCGAGGGCGGAATGGGCGTGGTTTATAAGGCCCAAGATACCAAGCTCGACCGTACTGTCGCATTAAAGTTTCTCCCGCCCTACCTTACCAGCGATACGACGGAGAAGGAACGCTTCTACCAAGAAGCTCGTGCCGCCGCAGCGCTTACGCACCAGAACGTCGCTGTTATTTATGAAATTGGCGAGCATGAAGGGCAACTGTTTCTTGCCATGGAATATGTTGAAGGCAAAACGCTCAGGAAGTTTGTCGAGCAAGAACCGCCCTCCATCAAGAAAGTGTTGGATGTTACCATTCAAGTCTGTGATGGACTTTCCGCTGCTCATGAGAAGGGAGTGGTTCACCGAGACATTAAATCCGATAACATCATGATCACCCCGAAGGGTCAGGTGAAGATCATGGACTTCGGATTAGCGAAGTTAAAAGGCGCTTCCAAGCTGACGAAGATAGGTTCAACACTCGGCACCGCCGCGTATATGTCCCCCGAGCAAGCACAGGGTGAAGAAGTGGATCAACGCTCAGACATCTTCTCATTCGGCGTTATGTTGTACGAGCTTCTCACAAGCAGGTTACCATTCAGAGGTGAGCATCATGCGGCGCTTATGTATTCCCTCATCAATGAGGACCCACAGCCGATTGCACGCTTTAATGAGAAAGTTACTCAAGAGCTTGAACGCATCATCACTAAAGCGCTGGCAAAGGACAAGGAAGATCGCTACCAGCACGTGGACGATTTGTTAGCTGACCTACGACGAGAACGAAAACAACTCGAGTACGCCAAGGCGGGATATGCGACAACTCGATCGGTTTCCCAAACCCTTCCGGTAGCTCAGCCTCAGAAACAGTTCAAGAAGTATCTCATGTTGGTTGGAGCATTATTTACTGTTGTAGCGCTTGTGGCGATCGTTCTGCTGATGCGGCGCGGATCAGAAGAAGCTGTCTCTCCTGGGGCAACACACAAGACACTTGTGCCAAAGGCACCACTTCTGGCAGTTCTTCCATTTGAAAACTTGGGTACGCCTGAACAGGAGTATTTCGCCGATGGATTGACGGACGAAGTGAGCACGAGATTGAGTGGACTTTCGGGACTCGGGGTGATAGCGAGAACGAGCGCTTCCCAATACAAGAAATCGCCCAAGCCAATCAAACAAATCGGGGAAGAACTTGGCGCAGCGTATTTGCTGCAGGGCACGATCCGCTGGGGGAAGGGAGCCGACGGTGCAGAGCGTCTTCGTGTGAATCCCCAGTTGATCAAAGTCGCCGATGGAACGCAAATGTGGTCGCAGTCGTACGAAGCAGTATTGGCAGACGTCTTCAAACTTCAATCGGAAATTGCCACTCAGGTAGCAACCGCTCTTGATGTCGCTCTCCTCCAGCCTGAGCAAAAGGCGCTTGAAGCAAGACCAACCAATAACACCGAAGCGTACGATGCGTATCTGAGAGGAAACGACTATTTTCGTCGTGGTTATGAAGAAAAAGACCTGTGAATTGCCGAGGAGATGTTTCAGAAAGCAGTTCGGTTAGATCCAAACTTTACGCTTGGATACGCTCAGCTTGCAATGGTGCATGCGCGCCTTTATTGGGACCACTTTGATCGTACTGAAGAACGCGTCCTCAAAGCAAAGGTCGCTGCCGAGAAAGCATTACAGCTTGCCCCCGATCTCTCGGATGCTCATGTTGCAATGGGGTATTACTATTATCACGGTCGGCTTGATTATGACAACGCATTGAGAGAATTCGATATTGCGAACAAGCTTCAGTCGAATAATGTTGATGTTGTTTCAGGCATTGCGTATGTAAGACGAAGACAAGGGAAAATGGAGGATGCAATAACGAACTTATTGAAAGCAGTTGACCTTGACCCAAGAGCGAGTGACCTCCTTTATAATCTTGCTGAAACGTATGTCCTTGTACGTAAGTATTCTGAAGCAGAACGGTATTATGATCGTGCGCTATCTCTTGCACCTGACCGACCTGATTTAAATGTGAACAAATCTTCGTTGTATCTTTTCTGGGAAGGGAATACAACAAAGTCTCG
>JANONN010000354.1:0-12376 GCA_031420835.1 Ignavibacteriales bacterium
GGCAAAGCCGTCTTGGTACTCCTCCACATCCACTCCCATTGAGCGAAGATTAGCCACGAGCGCCGACACGCGGTCAGATTCCTTGACGCGTAATTCTTTCGCGCCGCGGACTTCAAACGTCCCGTCTGAAAACAGTCCCGCTACTGTTAGAATCGGAATTTCATCTATCAACCCTGGAACCATATCGGGCAGAATGCGGATCTCCCCGGATAGTTGAGATGAACTAACAGTCAGATCTCCCACTGGCTCCCCAGCGACTTCACGATCATTCTCAATGTGAATAGACGCGCCCACGCGCTTGAGCAGATCAAGGAATGCTGTTCGTGTCGGATTAAGACCGACACCCTCGATCCGAATCTTGGAGCCGGGGACAATCAGTGCGGCAACGAAGGTTTGTATGACAGGCTAAATGAGGTGATCTAGGTTCCGTGAGCCGTGGACAACACGATGGATTTTAATCGTCACACCACGGATGGTGTAGAAGACGAGGTAGGATTCAACTATCAGAACGCGGTAGCCGTATTCTCGGAGTTTTGGATGGCGCGGTATTCGGCCTAAGAGAGGATGTTGCCCAAGGAGACCAATTCGTCGATCGAGCTTCTCCACAAATGACAACGCTCGATTCGGACTGTCTTCAGCAATAAAGTCGAAGATCTCAATGAGGTCTGCTTGCGCAACCGGAAGGTAGCGGAGTATGTGCTTAGTGGACACGCGCTCGACGTCGGAGTTTGGTCATCATCTGTCTGTGCGTGATGCCCTTCTTCCCTGCACCCGACTGTGCTTGTGCAACGCCGAGCTTCTCAAAGAGCTCAACCTGTGCTTTCAGTCGCTCATAATGGTCGATACTCATCACAACTAGATCTCCTTCGCCGTTGGTCGTTAAGTACACAGGCTCGTTCCGATCGTGACAGATAGTGGCAATCTCTCTTGTTCGGTTGCGCAGGCTTGAGATCGATTTGATGATTGGCATAAAATCCTCCTGAGTTGTACTAAGCACAAATTAGTACCAAATTGTGACATAATCAAGTTTCAGTATTTGGCACACTTCACACAAAAACAGCAACACCCACTCTCCCTGCAAGGAATTTGCCCCAGAGGCGCATCTGCCTTCGCCGGAATTGTTGTCGCTCAACGCTTTTGCTGGCGACAATGAGATGTTGATAGTAGCTCCTGCCCCAACTTTTTATAGTTCACAAGATCCATGGGGCTTTTCGCCAAATCATTACGATTGGAATTCACCGACAACATCCCAGAACTCAGGATAGGAAATAGCTGCTGCTTCTGCTCCTTCGACAATCGTATCGCCGCTGGATTGAAGAGCGGCAACGGCAAACGCCATGGCAATGCGATGATCTCCAAAGCTGTTAATTGTCGCGCCTGCTAATTCTTTCTTGTTCTCGAAAGCAAACCCATCTTCGTACTCCTCCACTTCAACTCCCATTGAGCGAAGATTAGACACAAGCGCCAACACGCGGTCAGATTCCTTGACACGTAGGTCCTTCGCGCCCCGAACTTCAAACGTCCCGCTTGAAAAAAGCCCCGCCACCGTTAGAATAGGGATTTCATCGATCAATCCCGGAACCATTTCGGGCGAAATGCGAATACTCCCCGCCAACTCGGATGACTGCACCGCAATATCGCCTACTGGTTCTCCACCGAGCGGATGCTTATGTTCAACCTGAATGGACGCGCCAATTCGTTTCAGCACATCTATGAAAGCGGTTCGCGTCGGATTAAGTCCGACACCCTCGATCCGAATCTCAGAGCCGGGAACGATTAGTGCGGCAACGATAAGAAAAGCGGCAGAAGAAATATCACCGGGGACATCAAAACGCCGCCCATCCAAATTCATCCCGCCGTTTAGTCGAACAGAATACTTTCCCCCAATCGAGGTGGGGCGCAACCCAAGCATTCTCTCCGTATGATCTCGGGTTATGGTTGGTTCAACGACTTCTGTTCTTCCTTCGGCATACAGCCCGGCCAACAGAATTGACGATTTCACTTGGGCACTTGGAACCTGCAATTCATGTCGCATGCCTCGAAGTTCTCGGCTGCCGTGGATATGAAGGGGTGGTGTTTGTTGTGGTGTGGCCTGCCCGACTACGTCATTCAGGCGGGCTGCGATCAAAGCGCCCATTGCCGTGAGTGGTTCGATGATGCGTCTCATGGGTCGTTGTTGCAGAGAGTCGTCGCCAGAAATCTTCGAATCAAAATGCTGGCCTGCGAGAATTCCCGTCAGCAGGCGGATGGTCGTTCCGGAATTGCCAGCATCAAGCATACCCATAGCTGCGTGGAGACCACGTAGGCCGTTCCCTTCGACGAGCAGTTCTTCCTTCTTCACTTCAACTTTGATACCGAGGTTCTCAAGGCAATTCTGCGTGCTGCGAACATCTGTCGCAGAGGACAGGCCACGAATGGCACTTATCCCTTTGCTGATGCCCGCAACCATAAGCGCCCTGTGTGAGATTGACTTATCACCAGGAACCACAAAGGTTCCCCTCATTGCCTTGCATTGTCGGATTGTGACGTTCATTGTGATTGTGACCAAAACAAAAAATCCTCACAACGCACTGGCGCGGTGAGGACTTGCCATGTATTCTGACTCACTGATGTTACGCAAACCCTCAAAACCATCTGTCATTCCCGCACGTCTTAAGCGGGAATCTCACAAAGTGATGCCCGACTAAACCATTCGGGCATGACAATGCTTCTTTTTTTTGATGTCGTGCGTACCATCAGCGACTTATTATGATCGACGTTGATGTTCGCGTCTGTCGGGTCGTTTGTCGTGTGGCTTTCGCTCGCGCGGCCTGTTCATTTCTTCCATGGCGTTTTCGCCACCCGGAAGCAGCGCTTTTCTGCTGAGATTCAGACGCCCCTCGCTGTCAATCTTCATGAGCTTGACCTCGATCGTGTCACCGAGCTTAAACATATCCTCTACTCTTTCGACACGATTGACATCGAGTTGGGAGATGTGGACAAGCCCTTCTTTGCCTGGCAATATCTCCACGAAAGCGCCGAACTCCATGATCTTCTTCACCGTTGCGCGATAGGTCTTGCCAACTTCAGGTGCTTCCGTCATGCGTCGAACAATCTCCATTGCTTTGTCTGCAGATTCTTTCTCAACAGCCGCAATCACCACCGTGCCGTCATCCTCAATATTGATCTCCGCACCTGTGTCTTTGACGATCTGGCGGATGTTCTTCCCGCCCGGACCGATCAACGCACCGATCATATCCACAGGAATTTTGATCGTTTGTAGCCGCGGCGCATAACGTGATAGATCCGCACGTGGCCTGTCAATCGCTTGGTTCATGACGTTGAGAATCTGCAATCGACCAGCGCGAGCTTGTTCCAACGCACGCTCAAGGATTTCGAACGAGATTCCTTTGATCTTGATATCCATTTGAAGAGCAGTGATCCCTTTGGACGTGCCGGCAACCTTGAAATCCATATCGCCGAGATGATCCTCGTTTCCGAGAATGTCGCTGAGAATCGCAACCTTCTCTCCTTCCTTCACCAAACCCATTGCAATACCCGCAACAGCCTCACGCAAAGGAACGCCCGCGTCGAACAAAGAGAGCGATCCTGCACAAACGGTCGCCATGGATGAAGAGCCGTTTGATTCAAGAATATCGGAAACGATGCGGACGGTATATGGGAACTCCGCAGGGATAAGATTCTTCAACGCACGTTCTGCTAAGTTTCCGTGGCCGATCTCCCGACGTCCCGTTCCCATCACCCTTCCAACTTCTCCGACACTAAATGGCGGGAAGTTATAATGAAGCATAAAGCGCTTTGTTGATTCGGGGAGCAGTCCATCGAGAATTTGTTCGTCAAGTTTGGTTCCCAGCGTCGTCGTGGTCAAGCTTTGTGTTTCACCGCGCGTGAAGAGAGCCGATCCATGTGTTCGCGGAAGAAGACCAACTTCGCATGTAATGTTTCGAATGTCGGTCAATCCGCGGCCATCGAGGCGCTTCGCCCCCGATAGGATCGTTGAGCGCATGGCATCCCGCTCAATAGCGTGGATTGCCTCGTTGATGAGGACCGACTGTTCAGGATATTTCTCGACAAGCCCTTGCTGAACGTCATCATAGACCTTGTTCGTTTGCTCCGATCTCTCTTCCTTGGTAAGGACTGTTCTGCTTAGTTCTTTGAGTCGGTCTCCAGTCTTTGTCTTGACATCCTCAATCAGTTCCTTCGCAATATCTACGCTCACACTTGCACGCTTGGCTTTGTTGACCATTCGTGCAAGCTCGATCTGGGCTTTGCAGATAAGCTTGATTGCATCGTGTCCGACCTTCAGTGCCTCAAGCAGGTCCTTCTCCGAGAGTTCGTGCGCCTCTCCCTCGACCATGACGACCGATTCTAACGTTCCTGCGACAATCACATCGAGGTCGCTCTTCTCAAGCTCGCTAAAGGTCGGGTTGAGAACAAACTCACCGTTGATTCTTCCAACTCGCACCTCTGCGATAGGTCCATCAAATGGAACATCGGAAACCATCAAAGCTGCTGAAGCAGCACACGCACCCAAGACGTCGCCATCATGTTGCTGATCAGACGAATAGACTGTCACGAGGAGCTGTGTTTCATTTCTGTATCCTTCAGGGAACATTGGACGGATAGGGCGATCGATAAGACGCGAAGAGAGAATTTCCTTTTCTGTTGGACGTCCTTCCCTCTTGAAAAAGCCTCCGGGAATCTTTCCGGCAGATGCCGTCTTTTCGCGATACTCCACTTGAAGTGGAAAGAAGTCCTTATCCAACTTCGGTTCCCGTTGGCTCACAACGGTAGCAAGCACCATTGTATCCGCATAGCGAACCATGACGGCGCCGTCAGCTTGTTTTGCGAACCTGCCTGTTTCGAATTGTAGCGTCTTCCCAGCAATCTGTATTTCTTTTGTTATAGGTGTTGACATGGTATCATTATTCCTTTATGACCACTCGTGACTCTTCGCTCCACTAAGAGAAGCGTGTTTACTTTCGGATTTTGAGCTCATCAATGATCTTACGATAGCGCTCAATGTCCTTCCGCGTCAGATAATCCAGCAGCCTTCGCCTCTTTCCGACGAGCAGCAACAGGCCCCGCCGACTATGGTGGTCTTTCTTGTGTTGGTCGAGATGGGGCGAAAGACTGTTGATGTGAGTCGTCAAGATTGCAATTTGGACCTCGGCACGTCCGGTGTCGTTTGGTCCTTGGCCGTATTTCTTGATGATCTCCAGTTTCTCCAGCGCTGTGATTGGCATTGTTACTCCTTATATGTTTTTTTGAACACTACGACGATTCGTTGAAATCTTGTAGATTTTTGTAAATTCGGACCGGAGTCGCTCCCCTACCTCCTTGTCCTTCTCCATTTGCGTAATCAGTTCTTCCGCAGAATCAAACTTTAGTTCGTCACGAAGACGTTGGAGAAACGACACCTCCATCTTTGCACCGTAGAGATCCTGGTCTAGGTCGAGCACATATACTTCAACAAGGCGTTCTCCATCATCGACAAACGTAGGTCTCACCCCAACATTCGAAAGCCCAAAGTGTGAATCGTTCCCGATCCGCGCTTCCACGAAATAGATACCATTCTTCGGAACGATCTTTCGTGGCGTTTCGAGTTGGATGTTGGCCGTTGGGAAACCGAGCGAGCGTCCACGACCATCACCGCGCACAACCGTACCTTTCAGTGTATAAGGACGACCGAGCAATTCACATGTTTTCTCGACGTTCCCCTCCACAAGAAGCTGGCGGACTCTTGAGCTGCTCACGATCTCGTCCCCTATGTACACCGGCTTCATTGCAACGACAGAGAATTGGAATTCCTTCCCAAGCTTCAACAATTCTTCAATGCTTCCTTCCCTGTCTCGACCGAAATGATGATCGTATCCTTCGACCATCTCACTGACTCCTATGCCCTTGACAAGATATCGCAAGAAGAAATCGCGGAACCCTTGCCGAGAGAACTCATACGTGAAGTGAATAACAACGAACCACCCCACACCCAACTCAGCACAGAGTTCCTGACGCTCTTCGAGCGTCGACAACAAGGTGATATTCTCTGTTCCCTTTCTAAGAACCTCTTTCGGATGGGGGTCAAACGTTACAACAACGCTCCGGCCACCACGATGCCGCGCGCGCTCGACCACCTCTTGAATTACCGTTTGATGCGCTTTATGCACTCCGTCGAACGAACCGACAGTTACAACGGAGTTCTTCTCAAACGGAATATCCTCAAGCCCGTATGCTACGATCATATTCCGCCTCCATCATCGCTTGTTGATGATGATTGAGTTGAACAAGCTCGTCAATGCTCAACGCGTCGTCCACGTCATAAGGCCCAATACCAGTTCTGCGAAGCTTCGAAAGGATCGCGCCACAACCGAGTCTCTGACCAATGTCATGAACGAGGCTACGAATATAAGTCCCTTTCGAACATTGGATGCGCAATTCGATGTCGGGAGAACGAAAGGCAATTAATTCTATTGCCGTAACCTCGATCTCTCTCGGATCTCGGGCAACCGTCTTCCCCTTCCGCGCGTATTCGTAAAGGGGCTTTCCTCCGTGTTTGACCGCTGAATACATTGGTGGAAGTTGAAGTTGACGACCGATAAACTCATTCAATACCGTACGCAATCCTTCAAGAGAGACTCCTGACGTATCCGATTCGGTCAATACCTCTGTTTCTGTGTCAAAGCTGGCGGTCGTTTTCCCAAGAGTCATTGTCGCAACATACTCTTTTTCAAGATTCTTGAACTGGTCAACGGACTTTGTCCGCTTTCCAGTACACAGAATCAACAGCCCTGTCGCTTTTGGATCCAATGTGCCAGCATGTCCGACTTTGTTAAGTTGAAACAGTGAGCGAACTTTGCCGACCACATCGAACGACGTCCATCCCATTGGCTTGTCGACGAGAAGATCGACTCCTTCTTCGTTCATGACTTTTCTATCGGGAAGAAGATCCTTCTGGGGTCGGCCAATGATTGAGGTCATCCTGATTGATCTTTGCGAATCTTATGGATGATGTTTTCGATGTTCATTGCCCGATCGAGAGTCTCATCAAGATAAAACGCAAGCGAGGGAGTGAACTTCAGATGAACACTATGGCCCAGGGTTGAGCGAATGAATCCCTTCTGCTCATCCAGCATCGCCATTGTCTTTTCTTTCCTCGCTGTGTCTCCAAAGATGCTGACATACACTTTTGCGAGCTTCAGATCGGGAGCCATATGCACTTCGGTGACAGTCATAAGACCGTATTCATTCATCCCAAAGTTCCGCTGAAAGATGACGCTAATCTCTTCTTTAATGAGTGATGCGACCTTTTCCGTTCGTACCGACATTGCTTCCTCACGTTGCTTCCAGTTTGCGTTTCGTCTCAACCATAGTATATGCTTCAATGATATCGCCTACCTTGACATCATTGAAGCCTTCAAGTCCAATGCCACACTCAAAACCTTGCTCAACATCTCGAACATCATCCTTGAATCGCTTGAGCGAAGAGATGCCGCCATCGAATACGACAATTCCATCTCGGACAAGCCGCACCTTATTGTTTCTTACTATTCGGCCATCCTTCACGGAACAACCTGCAATCGTTCCAATCTTTGAAATCTTAAAGATATCTCGAACCTCTACGGTCGCAAGGACTTCTTCTGAGACGGACGGGGCAAGCATCCCCTCAAGAGCAGCCTTCACTTCGTTGATTGCGGCATAGATGATTGTGTAGAGCCGGATGTCTACATTCTCCTGCTCAGCAAGTCTTCGCGCATTGAGCGTGGGACGCACATGAAATCCAATGATCACAGCGCGAGAAGCGGCAGCGAGGAGTACGTCTGATTCCGAGATCGCTCCAACACCCTTGTGAATCACAACCACGCGTACTTCCCCTGTCGAGATCTTTAACAAGGAATCTGAAAGCGCCTCGACCGAACCATCCACGTCCCCTTTGACGATCATAGCCAGATCTTTTACTCCGCCTTCTTTGATCTGTTTCGAAATATCGTCGAGGGTGATCATGCGGCGTTGACGGAAGTCTTGCTCGCGTTTCAGTTGTTGTCGCTTGAGACTAATATCTCGTGACTCTCTCTCATCGGCGAAAACAACGAGCACATCTCCGGCTTGCGGGATTCCATCAAATCCAATTACCTGTACCGGTTGTGATGGCTTTGCGACCTCAATACGACGACCGCGCTCATCAAACATAGCTCGCACACGTCCGCTCCACACGCCGGCCACAAATGAATCGCCAATCCTGAGCGTTCCTTTCTGAACGAGCACTGTTGCAACGATCCCCTTTCCTTTGTCGAGTTCAGACTCGATGATTGCGCCGCGGGCTTTCCGATGAGGGTTCGCTTTCAGATCCAGAACCTCTGCTTCGAGAAGGATCTTCTCGAGAAGCTGGTCAACATTCTTTCCAGTCTTCGCAGACAACTCAACATTCTGGCGCTTACCGCCCCATTCTTCAACCATGACGCCCTGTTCGGCCAGCTGTTGCTTTATGCGTTCTGGATTTGATTCTGGCTTATCAGTCTTGTTAATTGCAATAACCATGGGGACACCGGCAGCCTGGGCGTGACTGATCGCTTCTTTCGTTTGCGGCATGACGCTGTCGTCAGCGGCAACGACAAGAACAACGATGTCAGTAACTTGCGCACCACGCGCACGCATGGCAGTAAATGCCTCGTGGCCCGGTGTATCAAGAAAGGTGATCTGCTTGCCTTCGGGCAAGGTCACTTCATATGCTCCGATATGCTGCGTGATGCCGCCGGACTCTCCGGCAACAACGTTTGCGCGCCGGATGTAATCAAGCAATGATGTTTTCCCATGATCAACGTGCCCCATGATCGTGACGACGGGTGGCCGAGGTTCCAACTTCTCGACGTCGTCCGGTTCACTTTCCATCAAATCAGAAGCGAACTCTTCTTCAAATGAAACCTCAAATCCAAACTCATCCGCGACAACGGTTATAGTATCCTTGTCGATTCGTTGATTGATAGACACCATGATCCCCAAAGACATGCATTTTTGAATCACTTCCGCTACGGAAACACGCATGAGATTGGCAAGCTCGCCAACGGTAACATATTCGGTGACGCGCACCTTCGTCTTGTCCTTTTCCGCCTCCTCCAGAATTCGCCGCTCTTCCTCTTCTCGTTCCTTTTTTCGTTTCTTTCGAATTGTTGCACGGGCGGTGGTAGACGCCTCATCCATTCCTGCAAACGTTTCACGAATGGCTTTCGCCACCTCGTCTACACTCACCTCAGCATGACGGAGCTTTTTCCGTTTACGCGCCTTCGATTCGACCTCGGGTTCGGCAGTGACCACTGTTGCCTTCCCAATCGTTTCTTCTTTTACTTTCTTCTTCTTTTTCTTCTTCTTCTTCTTCTCCTCTTCGCTTTCCGCCACCACTACTTCCGGCTTTTCAAACGCAAGCTTGCCTTTGATGGTTAAACCTCGTGGGGCCTTTGCGACCAACGCCTCAAGCGGGCTCTGTGTTTTCCTGCGCCCGGAGGGTAGGACTTCAACCCCCACTTCAACGGTGCCTTCAACGATTGCGGCAGGAGAGGCCATTGCTACTGGCGGTGTCGCGACGACCTCTTGTTCCGTCACTGGAGACGTTGCAACCACAACGGCTGGAGTCTCTCGTATAACCTCTTCCGTAACTGCCTCTTTCACTCCAAGTTTTACCGGAGTATCTTCGACTTCTATCGTCTTGCCCTTCTTCTCCGCTTTCTCCGCAGGCTCTCTTTTCTTTGATGACCGAAATTCCTGCATCTTCCGCTGATGACGCTCCGCAACATCCCGCTCCTTTTTGAAGTGATTCATGATGGCGTGCATCATCTCATCGGTCACGATGCTCATGTGATTCTTGACTTCGAATCCCTTCTTGCGAAGAAAGTCAATAATCGTATCACTCCCGAGATTCAGTTCGGTCGCCAGCTTGTAAATCTTTATTTTCTTCGCCGCATTTTCGGTCATTCCGGATCTTTCGTCTTAAGGAGTTGCAGCCTCGTCAAGTTTTTGCTCTTGCGGTTGCTCAGCGGGAACAACTTCCGCAGCGCTATTCTCGACCTTTGGCGAAGGTTCAACGCTTTCCGTCAATGGTGGGTTTTCTGGCCTTTCTTCCACCTCCTCTTCGCCTTCCTCCTCGACTTCCGCTTCTTCAAGCCCATTCCTCAACATCTCGAGGATCTCATCGATCTTATCGGGTAGTATGTCGAGATGAGCAATGAGTTCTCCACGTGGAGCATCCAGCACATCACGCGCGGTCTTGTAGTTCTCATCAAAAAATTTGTGAAATAGAACATCTCCCAACTCCTCGCGGAATTCGGAAAGGTCCATATCGTATTCTTCTTCAGGCGGAGCCTCTTTTATCAATTGGATATCGAAGCCTGTGAGTTTTGAGGCAAGACGGACATTTTGCCCGTTCTTTCCAATGGCAAGTGACACCTGATCCGCAGCCACGGTCACAGATGTTTTCTTATTCTCGCTATCAATCTGGATATCCTTTAGTTTCGCAGGAGCCAATGCTCTTGTGATGAGCAGGACAGGATCCTCCGTGTAGTTGATCACGTCGATGTTCTCATTGTTCAATTCCCGAACGATAGCGTGGATGCGGACACCCTTCATCCCAACGCAGGCACCGACCGCGTCAATACGGTCATTATGGGAAAGAACTGCGACTTTGGCTCGATCGCCGGGCTCGCGGGCGATCTTTTTGATTTCGATAATGCCGTCATAGATTTCCGGTATTTCGATTTCGAATAGGCGAAGCAGGAACTGCGGATCTGTCCGCGAGATGATCACAATCGGAGTCCCTGCACTCTTGCGGACCTCCTTGACGACGGCGCGGATCGAGTCACCTTTTTTGTACCGCTCCTTGTAGATTTGCTCGGAACGGGGCATGATCAGCTCGTTCTTGTTGTGGATGACAAGAATCTCTCCGCGTCCCTTTCGGATTTGATAAATCTCACCGAGAACGATCTCACCGACTGAGTTGGTGTATTCGTTGTAGATCGCTTCTCGCTCAATCTCTTTGATACGCTGGTTCAGATTTTGCTTAGCACTTACGACAAGCCGGCGCCCGAATGTTTCCATAGGAACGATCTCGACAAAGTCTTCACCGATCTCGATCTCTGCGTCACTCTTCTTCGCTTCGTTGATGTTAATCTGTGCAACGGGGTCCACTACCTCCTCAACTACTTCCTTCTCGAGGTAGATCTCAATATCTCCTTTGTCCATATTCACCACGACATCAAACTTTGCCGTTGGCCCGTACTTCTTGCGAACCATCATCCCGAAGATATCTTCGATAATGCCAACGAGAAGGTCTTTGTCTATTCCTTTTTCTCGAACCATTGAAGCGAATGATTCGACTATTTCATGATTCATCTCTTCCTCCAAACATAGGACCCACCCTACCAGGGCAGTTCTTCTTTTGATTCAATTATTGATTCGAACGGGATTCTCAGTGAATCCCCCTCTTTATCTTTGAACGTTAGTTCGTTGTTTTCAATCTTTGTGAGCGTTGCAGTTACAACTCGCGGTCCTTCTTCCAACTTGAACTTGACAAGGAATGTACGGCCGAGGTTTTTTCCGTACTGTCGAAGCAAACGCAAGGGGCGATCGAGCCCCGGCGATGAAATCTCAAGTTCGTAGTCGCCTTGCACAAACTGTGTGATAGCGAGTTCTCGTGACAGGTCGCGGCTGATCTCGGCACATTGTTCAATTGTGATTCCTGAATCGGTATCAACAAAGACTTGGATAACCTTCCTGCCCCGGTCGGTGCGAATCTCAGTATCAACGAGAAAAGCACCGTTCCTTTGCAAAATTGGTTCAAGGGCACCCTGTATCTTTTCTTCGATCGCTTTCACTTCAGCTCTCCAAAAAAAATAGCCCGAACCTGCGGGCTATCAACAAACTGCACTTCAAATATAAGCTTCTACGGCGGGAAATGCAAGGGGATACTAGAAGTTCGTGACAACCTTCTGTTTCTCATAGAAACGCGCAATTATCGTAGCAGCTTCCACGGGATCGTCCGTCACCGAAAATATTGTCAAATCACTCACTGAAACAGTCCCCGCTTCAACCATAGTTCCTTTGATCCACTCGATGAGACCAGACCAATACTCTGAGCCGACCAGCACAACCGGAAAGGGTTTCGTTTTCTTTGTTTGGATGAGAGTCACGGCCTCAAAGAATTCGTCAAGTGTACCGAATCCGCCGGGGAGCACCACGAACCCGTGAGCGTATTTTACGAACATTACCTTGCGAACAAAGAAATACCGAAAGGCAACGAGCCTTGACTTATCCACATATGGATTCGGCTTCTCTTCGAAGGGAAGTTCGATAGCCACACCTACAGACGCCCCGCCTTCTTCTTTCGCACCTT
>JANONN010000355.1:0-4744 GCA_031420835.1 Ignavibacteriales bacterium
GAAGATGTTGTTGTTGCGGTGATCGTTAGCTTTTTTTGTTTCTATCACAAGAGGGATCGAATGAAACGTCTCGCACTCCAATACTCTATGTCGCTATTGACAATTGTCTCGCTACATTCAATGTTTAAGTGCAACACGAATGAAAAACTTCTAAGGGCGTTTTGAAAGATAAACATTTTCTTGGTCTGTTATTTAATCGGCATTCGAGAGCCTTGATTGTGTTGCGAGAGATCTCGCCGAAGTCAGTCTTCTTCGGAAAGACTCGACGAATCAATCCGATGGTATTTTCATCCGTACCTTTTTCCCAGCTATGATACGGGTTACAGAAATAGGATCGCGTTCCGAGGATGGTCATATTCCCGATAATGATAGCAAAAAAATGAGCGGTGCGCAAACACTGATGACCTATCAACTTACAAACATTCTCCTTGCCCCTCTGCCTAATTCTAACTACATTGTGTCACGTTTTTTTCAGATTATTTCATTTGGAGAGTAGCAATGGCAAGGATATGTAAACTCTGTGGTAAGAAACCGATGGCGGGCAACAATGTGAGTCACGCTCATAACAGAACCCCAAGGCGTTTTATGCCTAACTTGCAAAGTGTTCGCGCTATGGTGGATGGAGGCGTAAAGCGAATGTTGGTCTGCACAAATTGCATTAAGAGCGGCCGCGTAAGAAAAGCTGCATAACAGTTGAATTCTGGCCACAGAATCGAATCCCGCCCTGCTGAGGACGGGATTTTTTCTTTCTATTACCCCAAAGAAACTTTTATCTGCCCATTGGAAGGGGAATCGAAAACTTTGTAGATTGGAACAGATGGGGGACCAACTATTATGAAATTCGTCTTTACTCCACCAAACCAGCTCACGTTTCTCAGAATCATTCTCACGCCTATTTTTGTTGGTTTCCTGCTTTCGTCGGACGTGACGTTGCGGCAAGTTTCGCTTCTTGTTTTTCTTGTTGCATTGCTCACGGATTGGTATGACGGATGGGTCGCACGCAAATGGGGATATGTCACACCGTGGGGTACGTTTCTCGATCCGCTTGCCGACAAGATTATCACCTCCTCAGCGCTCGTGGCGTTCATTTATCTGGATCTTGCACCGTGGTGGGCTGTGTGGATCATTGTGGCTCGCGATCTCGTCATAACTTTCCTTCGCTCCTATGCCGAGTACAAAGGGAAACCGATCAACACAAAGAAGTTCGCGAAGACGAAGACCGTCCTGCAGTTTGTCGTTATCTTCTACATTCTCCTCCTTTATGTTGGACAGGATACAGCGTACTTTCGAGAGAACTTCAGCCACATCATTGGATTTCTTCTCGATCATTCCATCGTTCACACGCTCGTTGCGGTGATCGCTGCGTTGACGCTGTGGACAGGTGTTCTCTACATTATTGATAACTGGAAAATCATTCGAGCACTTCATGACTTCACAAGCAGAGTCACAGAATCTGAGTAGCCCGGCTCTTCCCTCAGCGGCGATACCAGAACCATCGCTGCTCGTGAAAGCGTTTGCTTCCGGACTCTTCACGGGATATTCCCCAATCGCGTCTGGCACCGCAGGAAGCGCGCTCGCTCTCCTCATCTACTTCATACCCGGTTTTGAGCATCCTGTTATCATCGTAACGGTCTGCTTCTTGACCTTCCTACTCGGAACAAAAGCTTCTGCGATTATGGAAGTGCGTTACGGGCACGATCCGGCTCAGGTTACAATAGATGAAATTCTCGGAATGTGGATTTCTCTTTTGATGCATCCGAAGTCTCTCGGCATGGCTCTTGCCGCGTTCTTCCTCTTTCGACTCCTGGATATTGTTAAGCCATTTCCCGCTCGACGATTCGATCGCGCCAGTGGCGGACTCGGCATTATGCTCGACGATGTCGTCGCGGCCGTCTACACGAATCTGATTCTCCACTTCCTGATGTTCAACCAACCGATTCGAGAGTTTCTTCTTTCCTTTCGCTTACCTTGGGCGAGCTAACGCCGCTCCCTCTTCGCATTCGCATGACCTCTGAAATTATTTCCATTGGTGATGAACTTCTCATCGGTCAGGTTATCAATACGAATCAGGCTTTCATCGCCGAACAACTCAATGGCGTTGGCATTTCAGTCGGGCGAATGACGACTGTCGGAGATCGAGAATCAGAGATACTGAGCGCGTTCGAGCGAGCGTTCCACCAATTCGATGTCGTTGCTGTGACGGGAGGACTTGGCCCCACTCACGATGACGTTACTCGGGAGGCGGTCTGTAGGTTCTTTAAGGTCGACCTCGTTCTTGATCAGCAGGCATTGGAGAATGTTCATCGGATTTTCGAGCGTCGCGGCGTGAAGCCGCAGAAGATCAATGAAGATCAGGCTCTTGTTCCACATGGATGCTCTGTTATGCAGAACAAGCAAGGTACTGCCCCGGGATATTTTTTTGAGAGGGATGGGAAGTACTTCTTCGTTATGCCCGGAGTCCCTTTCGAAATGAAGGCAATGATGGAGGACTTTGTTATTCCATTCTTTCGACGGCGCTCAACGGGTACGGTCATTCGGCACCGAACGCTTAAGACAACTGGGATTGCAGAGTCGTTTCTCGCGGTGCAGATTGGAGACATCCATCACTACCTTAGACCCGATTCCGGAATTACTCTCGCCTACCTTCCCTCCCCGACTGGCGTCCGACTTCGAATCAGCGTGCGAGCAAACTCGGATGAGGAAGCCACCCAGCAAATTCTCGAAGTCGAGAGTAAACTTCGCGCCAGAATTGACAAACACATCTATGGTGTAGATGATGAAGAACTTGAAGACGTCATCGGACGGCTCCTTACCGAACGAAAGCTCACGATATCCGTCGCCGAATCGTGCACTGGCGGACTGATCGCAGACCGAATCACCAACACGCCGGGGAGTTCCAACTACTTCGAGCGTGCGATCATCGCTTATAGCAATGAATCAAAGGTGTCGGACCTTGGAGTGCCTTCTGAATTGATCAAGCAATTCGGTGCTGTTAGCGACGAAGTGTGCAAAGCGATGGCGCATGGTGTGCGAACGAAGGCAAGGACGGACATTGGAATTTCCACCACCGGAATCGTCGGACCCACAGGCGGAACGGCAGAGAAACCGGTTGGGCTTGTGTGGATCGGTTATTCCGATCAGCATGAGACGATGGCGTTGCGATTCAACTTTGGCGACGACCGACGACGCGTGAAAGAGCGGGCATCGCAGGCTGCGTTGGAGTTAGTCAGGCGCAAACTTCGCAAATTAGTGTGAAATCCACTGAGCGGCAGTTATTCATCCGAGCTTTCATAGCGTTGCCAATTGAAGAGCGCGTTCGCCTCCAAATGGGCACACTTATCGCCGAACTGTACGAACAGAACGCCGATGCTCGTTGGGAGTCAGCCGAAAAACTGCACATCACGCTCAAGTTTCTTGGCGACACGTCGCATGAAACTTTGAGAACGCTTGCCGAACAACTCGAATCCAGCCTTCATTCGTTTCAGCCTTTCGAAGTCACGTATGTTGGAGTTGGCGTATTCCCTTCACCATCTCACCCTCGCATCGTTTGGGTTGGAACAGAACCGAATGAACTTCTCATGTCAATGCAGTTGATAATTGAAGATTCGTGTCAAGCGATCGGTTTCAAGAAAGAGGATCGCCCCTTCCATCCTCATGTAACGATCGGACGCGTGAAGAGTCAGCGCAATCTCCATCGCTTGACAGACAAACTAAAATCAATTACCTTTGAGCCGGTCAAGTCGCTCTGCACGGGGGTTCACATCATGCAGAGTCACCTTCTTCCCACTGGATCACGTTACTCAATACTGAAAACGATTTCCCTCACATGAATTGGAGTCCTCATGACTGAAACCGACAACAAGGAACAGAAGATTCAAGCTCTCAAGATGGCCATTGATCAGATTGAGAAGCAGCATGGTAAAGGCGCCATTATGAGATTGAATGAAGGCCCTATTGCCAAGATTGATGCGATCTCGACAGGGTCAATCTCGCTCGATACCGCCCTCGGGATAGGCGGCGTTCCTCGCGGGCGCACCGTGGAGATATTCGGACCCGAGTCCTCCGGAAAAACGACGCTCTGCCTTCACATTATCGCCGAAGCGCAAAAGACTGGAGGCGTTGCGGCCTTCATAGATGCTGAACATGCCCTTGATATCGCCTACGCAAAGAAATTGGGTCTGGACGTCAACAATCTTCTGTTGTCGCAACCTGAGTTTGGCGAGCAGGCACTTGAGATCGTCGAGACGCTTGTGCGCAGCGGCGCGCTCGATGTGGTCGTCATTGATTCCGTGGCCGCTCTCACCCCGCGGGCTGAGATCGAAGGTGAGATGGGAGATCCAACTATGGGCGTGCATGCACGGTTAATGTCACAGGCGCTTAGGAAACTCACAGCCGCCATCAGTAAATCAAAGACGTGCGTCATCTTCACGAACCAACTGAGGCAAAAGATCGGCGTGATGTTTGGCAATCCTGAAACCACAACGGGTGGTAATGCATTGAAATTTTACGCTTCTGTCCGACTCGACGTCCGGCGTATTGAAGCGATCAAGGACGGCCAGAGCGTTATCGGCAACAGAACACGGGTGAAGGTCGTGAAGAACAAAGTCGCGCCGCCGTTCAAAGAGGCCATATTTGATATTCTCTATAATGAGGGGATCTCCAAGCTTGGTGATCTCATTGATGTTGCTGTTGAGCACAACATCATTGCCAAAAGCGGCTCCTGGTTCTCTTACAAAGAGGACCG
>JANONN010000356.1:0-11824 GCA_031420835.1 Ignavibacteriales bacterium
AAAGAGGCTTTCCCGCCTGTTGCGAGTTGGAATGACAACACTAATGTTATGATCTTTTTTGCGTGTCGGCATATTGTTGTTCAAGACTTTCGAATCATGTCTAAGACACGTTATCTGAACAAAGGCTCTCGTAGACTGATCTACACTGCTGGACGGTCCATCCGATACTATGCTCTTCCGCCCACGATCTTGAGCGCGTTCGAAGTGATTCAAAGGTTACCGGCGCTTCAAGCAAAGAAAGCACCCGCTTGGCCAGTCCTTCCGCATCAGCTGCTTGTACTGTGACGACGTAGTCGTCGGGCAAATCCGCAAGGAGTCCAACCCGTGTCCCCGCCACCACAGTTCCGGATGACATAGCCTCAACGACAGAAAGGGACTGCGCTTCATGAAGTGAAGTCTGAAGAAGGATATGCGCCCAGCGATAATATTTGCAGAGTTCGTGGTGCGGAACGAACCCGATAAACTCGACATGTTCTGCAACCTGAAGCTGTGCCGCAAGTTTCTGAATTGTTCCATCAAGATGATCAGGCCCGACAATTCTAAGAACTGCCGGCACGTGTTCAGTAACCTTCTTGAATGCCCGAAGAAGAGTTGGCTGGTCTTTGACCTCAGTAAGATTCGCTACATGAAGAAAATGATACGGGGGTTTGAGACTCACCTCGCCATTTGGGGAGAATTCACCTGCATCAACTCCAAAGGGGAACCTCGTCACGGAGTTTGTTGTCATGCGTTGTCGCTGTAATTGATGTTGTTGGAATCTTGTCAAGAGATGGATGCACGCTGCATTACGGGTTATCCATCTCAAAATCATCCTCTTCCGAAAAGAAAGCAAGTATCCGTAACCGATCTGGTGAATGGCAGCAGTTTCTCCACCTAAGAAAGAAACAACTGACGGAATTCCTGTCAACTTCCCAGCAATAACAGCGGCAAGTCCGGCGGGAAGTGCCCACATACCGTGAACAACATCGAACGGGTTCTTTGCATGGTCTGAACGAAATGAATTCAAGAATGCGGAGAGACGACTGAAGAATGAACTGTTCCAATTAGCGGGGAGATATTTCACAACTGCATCCCCAAGAAAGAAATCTTTGCAGCTTTCTTGCTTTGTGCTCAGGGAGTACACAGTCAACATACAGTCGTTGGAAAGAAGGTGGACGAGTTTACTCAGAACTGGAATATGCATAACGGATGTCGCGGGGGCGACACCACTCGGGACGAAGAAGGCAATGCGTTTCATTGGTGCGACAGATGCCTCATCTCAGCAAGAAGCGTGGAAGTGGCCTCATAAACCTGCTCAGGTCTATAACGCACCAAACAATGCACATCGCCAAACCGGCACGATGGTTCCATACAGGCGCCACATTCCAAATCGCCAGAATGGAAAACGGCACTATGTGAACCCAACGGTCTTGACCAATCGTGTCGGCTTGAACCGAAGAGCGCGACGGTAGGTACGCCCGACACCCACGCCATGTGCATCAGACCGGAGTCCTCACTCACAACGACTTGGACGAACTGAAGAATCGCTAATGCTTCCCCTAGACTTGTCTTTCCAACGAGGTCAATGATGGTTGACCCAAGCTGACTCTTTATGAAGTGTGCTTTTTCCGTCATTCGCGAATCACCTAGAAGGAGAAATCGTACGTTTGATTGTGCAAGCCAGAGACGAGCGAGCTCGATGTATTTTTCCAGCGGCCAGTTTCTCGTTGTCCAAAGGCCAGCGGGATTGAGAACAACGAGGGGATCTGCGCCATTCCATCCAGATTCAATCAACAGACGCTTTGCTCGTTCGAGGGCATTACTTTTTATCTCCATACGATATTGTGGCTTGATCTCCGGAAATCCTGCCCGCTGAAAAACCTCGAGGACTCTCTCGCCCGCAGGTTTCGGTGCGAAGCGATCAAACTCCGCCCATGCCCGCGGACGAGACAACCGCCTGATCGCTCGGCTCATCCAATTTCGCTGTAGATCAAGGACAACGTCATATTTTTCCTTTTGGAGCTTAAGTCCACGCAAAATTGCTGCGCTAAATCGGCCAATTCGATACGTCGGAATCTCAAGTTTCAAAACAGAATTGAAGGTCGGAAGAGCCACGAGCAACGATGAGATGGACGCCGAAGTCAGGAAATCAATCCGAGCGTGTGGTAGGTGATTCCTTAGCGCAATACAGGCGGGAAGCGTGATCGCGACATCGCCCACTCCATGGTGGCGTATGACGAGGATGCGTTCCGGTGGCGATGTGGATTGCCACGGGGAATAGGATTGAGATTCGACCTTGTTGCGACGCTCGATCATCTTACGCCCGTCGTTGGAAAACAAGCATCACATGGTCGCCCATCATCCGCAGGATCGGAAGCGAGTCTATCTTCTTGTCGATGCTACGAAGCAATTGCGTCATCTTCTGATGTCGAGTGGCAAACTGTGCTGCGTGTGGCGGAGGGCTTACAATATCAAACCCGGTGATCTCTCGGAGATCTAACGACGGCAAAAAAGCTTGCTTCAAACTTCTTAGTGAATGATAGAAGACGTCAAATCCGTTCTCATTAAAAGAACTTGCGACCGCACGACCTTTCCAGCGTCTAATTGCAAGTGAGAAGTTCAAATGCGAAAGTCCAGCGAGAGTCTCCCACATCGAGAACCGCGGCATGACGACGGCTATGAAGTAGCCGCGCTGTTGAATGACGGATTGGATAGATGCTGCGACTGAGGCGAGATCCTGCACACAGTTCAACCCGCCAAAGTTAGAAAGAACGAGGTCGAACGATTCGTCCGCGAGTGGACTTAACTCGGCAAATGAGGCCACACGGAATCTAACTCGGACGTTCTTCTCAGTCGCTTTGGCGTGTGCTTGTTCGATCATTCGTGGAGAGAGATCAGTCGCCGTTACGTTGTATCCCCGCAACGCCAAATTGATCGCGTCGGTCCCTGTGCCGCAATTGATGTCAAGGATACGCGAACCATCTGGCATCAGAGAATCAATTATTGCGTAGACACGCGAGCGAAGCAACTGCGTACCATCCAACGTTTCGAATGAATCGTAGTCGCTGGCAACGTTATCAAATGCGACCGTAACATGGGAAGAGTGTTCCGTCGCGGCTAACTTTTCCATCTCTTCGTTAATTCCATTCCGATCTTGCCAAGTTGGGCTTTGGCAAAGGCCGATGATTTCTGAAGCAAATCACCCCCGCCATTTTGAGAGAGTTTGTGGTAGAGCACTTCGTTCGTCATCCTCCGTTGGGCGAACCAATAGAATCGCTCATGAAACCGCCCACCCACTTGAAGATCTCGCTCAGTTCGATTCTCCCAAGGTAACCCCGTCTTAACGCGAGCGTTCACCGTGTCGTAGTACGCAGTCCCTTTGATGGGATAAGCAACCGTCGTCAGGAACACATCAGGGAGTGTTCTCTTGAGATGCGAGATCGTCTCTTCAATGTCTGCAATTGTTTCTCCTTCGTATCCTAACATTACAAACAAACCGACTTGAATGCCGTATCGTTGTGCCATTACGGTCATTGCCCTAATTTCTTCTGGTGTTACGTCGCGGGACATTGCCTGAAGCACACGTGCCGAGCCGCTTTCCGATCCAAACCAAATCCGGAAGCAACCCAGGTCAGCCATTGTTCTCAGAACGTCTTCATTTAACCTGTCTGCACGAGAAATACACTCGAAAGGGATTTTGAGATTTCTTCTTTGCATCTCGTTCGCATACTCGAAGAGCCATTTATGATTGATTGTAAATACGTCATCGGCAATCCAGAGCATATCCGGGTTGTAACGCGACCGAATCATTTCAACTTCATCAACTACGTTCTTAGGAGTCCTTCTGCGGTGTGTGAACCCATAGACACCGTGACTGCACCACGTGCACGTGTAGGGACAACCACGTGCGGTGATGATCGAAAGCGAGCCCATGCCATGGTGACGTTTCCACGTTGAAACATAGTCTTGAATGGGAATCGCATCCCGATCAGGGAATGGAAGAGTGTCAAGGTTTTTGATAAGTTCTCTGGGATTGTTTTGATGAAGATTCCCAGACTCATCGCTGAAAGCAATTCCCGGAACTTCATGCAGAAGGTTAACGCCTTTGTGGGAAATCTCTTCAAGAACGTGAAACAATGTGTGCTCACCCTCGCCAATCACGATAACATCCGCGCCAATTCGAAGAAACTCTTCAGCGTAATATGCAGGTTCGGGTCCACCAAGAATGACCTTCGATCCACTCTGCTTCAGGAAACGGATCATCTCGATGACCCTGAGCTTCGTCATGAGGTTAGTGTAAATTCCGACAGTGTCAGGCTTATGCAAGTTGATGTACGAACGGAAGTCGGACATTAGTTGAAATGTTGAGTCGAAGACTTGCACATCCACACCGCGCGACTTGAGGTAGGCAGACAGGTAGAGAATGCCGAGTGGCGGATACGGTTTCATGACCCGCTTCTCGTGCTTGTCCTCTTCAAGAAAATAGCCGTGGGTGAGAAGGAGTTTCATTCTTGCTCCATTGCTTGTACCGGTTCATGCGAACGGAGTTTCATCAGTTCGAACGGAAGGGAAAGTCCGTGGAACGCCATGGAGGCGAAAGTGCGAAACGATTTCATTTTCACGCTGAGTGGATCGGAGAGAATATTTCGCGCCGTGTTTCTCCCCCGCCACACACGAAATTTCTTGTGTACAACTCGATGGAGGACACGATAATACTCTCGGGAGTACGTTCCGTGGAACATCATGTCAAGGTCTTGGCTATCAACCCAATTATGCTTCTCTCCCAATTCTGCCTTCACGCGCTCGTAGAACTTTGTTCCGGGGAGCGGATAAGAAACCGAAATGCCGATCTCATCAGGTCCGCACTCTTTGATCATCGTCAGGGTCTTCTCGATATCTTCTTTTGTTTCTCCCGGATATCCGAATTGCAGGAAGAATCCTACACGTATTCCAGATTCATGTAAAAGGCGGGATGACTCATAGATCTGAGCAATCGTAGTTCCTTTTTCCATCGCATCAAGAATCTTCTGCGATCCAGACTCTGCACCGATCCACACAGTGGCGCATCCTGCGCTTTTCAAATGTTGCACGGTATCTTCTTTCAAAAGAAGATCGGCACGAGAGAGACACTTGAAAGGAATCTTCGCACCTTCCCGATTCACGACCTCATCGAATTTTCTGATCCAGCCCGGCTTCAATCCAAAAATGTCATCGCAGAACCAAATGTGCTCGGGATGAAGAGTCTTCTGAAGAAGCTTCATTTCTTCCACAACGTTCGCGGGAGTACGACTGTGATAGACTTGTCCGTAGATCGGTTTTGCACACCAATTGCAATGGAATGGGCATCCTCGTGTTGTGACCAAGTTGAGAGAGAAATATCCATGACGTTCCTTCCACTTCATTCGATATGTCTCGACATCAATAAGCTCCCACGCCGGGAAGGGGAGGATATCAAGCTTCTCAAGCACGAGTCGTCTTGGAGTTTGACGAATCTTTCCGTTCTCGAGATAGGCGAGTCCGGCAATTTCATGCGGTTGTTTTGTGGATTTGCCAAGAAGGTTCTCACACAGTTCACCGAGAGTGATCTCGGCCTCTCCGCAAATCACATAATCGGCGCCGTGAGCAAAATACTCCTCAAGATGGTCAGTAGCATCGGAGCTGAAAATAATGACGGTGCAACCGTGTTGTTTGCTCAGTCTCGTCAATTCGATGGCCGCTTCTCGCATTCTGCTCAAACACATCTTCGTCAGGTAATTGAACTCATCATCGTACACGACGACAATGCTCGGGTGATGAGTTCTTAGAGAACTCTCGATCTCTCTTTCAGATGTTGAAAGCATAACGTCGTGAAGAGCAACATTCAATCCACGCGATCGCAGATAGCTTGACGCATAGAGCGTCCCAAGCGGGGGATACGGCATCATCGCGCGATGTTCTTTTGGGTCGAAGTGGAGGAAGTAAGAGTGAGTGAGTAAAACGTCAATAGAAGGATCGGCTTGCGGCGACTTTCCGTTCTTCGAGATCCCATACTCACGCAACTTCTGCTCGTACGCAGATAGGATTATCGGCATAGAGTTGATGCCATATCTTGCCGAAATGGTGGGGGTAGAATAGAACGTTTCTTCCAGCGCCTCTGGCGTAAGGTGGGGATTTCTCCTTCGCCAGCGATCTTTCCAAAAAGCATAAAGGGATGTTTCAATTTGGTCAGCAATTCGAGACCGGAAGGGGAGTTCCAGAATTCTCTGTGTCAAAGTCTGCTTCGGAGTCCTCGACAATTCGTGGTTGTACTGTTGAAACGACGGAAAGAAATCTGTGACCCAGCCATTTGCTTGAAGATACTTCGTAAAAACAAGATCGTTATAGAGTGGCTGAAGCGTTGCGATTTCTAACGCAGTGTAGAGATTGTGGCGATGTTCTCGCAACCCATCTTCGGTGACCATGAGATTGGTGCACCAGAACTTATGGCTATTGAAGAGAAAAACTTTCTTTATGAAGGTGAGAATCGTTCTTGTTAGCCAAAGTCGCCGATCTGCCGTTACAACGACCAAATCTAGGTCGGTTCCCTTGCTTGCTACCCCCTTTGAAAGCTCCCCTGATATGAAGACTCCGCGTACAAACGGGAGCCGCCGAAGAACCTGCCCAACGATTCGCGAAATGATGTAGTATCGCTTTGCACGACGCTCCTTTTTGAGCCGCTCTGCAACGGGTTTGTCAAAACCGTTACGGACGTAGTAGAATCCCAAGTCATCGCCAGCGAGGTGTGAAAGAGGGTGAGCGTGAAGGGCAGTGACAATGTCTGGGGTTGTCGCGAGTCTTGAAAGATACCGTGAGATTTCATCTGCTCGAAGAGGGTGACGGAAGATATCAAAATAAAGGAGGACCCGGAGGATATCCTCTTGGAGTGGTGTAAGATCAACCACAGACTGCTTACCATCGAGAAGAGACTGATCGGCCATTGCGCAGATTTGGAGGTAGAATGTGCTGCCTCGATGATACGAAACATTCGAGTTCAATGCAATTTGAAGGGTGCAGCTTCTTGTAAATCGTCATCGGAATGGCTATATTCTTCCTGCAAAACAAACTTCTAGTCCATCATATGATGCTCCTCGCGAAGAGAATTGGTGTTCTGCTCGCTATCCTTCTTTTTCTTTTCATTCTCGTTGATGATGTTGTGATGCCACTCTATGTTGATCAAGGCAGAACGACGATCGTTCCTGAAGTCACTGGCATGACGGAGGAAGAAGCGAACGGGAGGCTTGCCGAGCAAGGGTTGCTTGGAAAGCATTTCGAGACGCGGCAAGATAAGCAATTTCCGATTGGGACCGTTGCTCAGCAGAATCCACTGGCGGGAGCGGAAGTAAAGTACGGACGCGGAATCTATCTTACGATCAGCGGTGGAGAACCAAAAGTTTCGGTTCCTTCGTTGCGGGGAAGATCGTTACGCGATGCTACGTTAGCCTTGGAGGGAGTTGGTCTTTCACTCGGTAGAGTGGAGTACCGTGTTTCCCCGGACTTTCCGGAGAACACAATCATCGAGCAGGGAGTCATTGAGGGTACACTCGTTGCGCTCGGTTTGAACATTCCTGTAGTTGTTAGCCAGGGGAAGAGTGCTGATCGCATCCCGGTTCCCAACGTCGTGAAGAAGTCTCTGACGGAAGCGGAGCGTATTATTCTGCAAGCCAAGCTCAAAGTTGGAAACATCACTTACCAGGCCATCCCGGACCTTTTACCGAATACTGTAATCGAGCAATTCCCGAGATCGGGGAGTTTTGTTTCTATAGGACAAGCTGTTGATCTTTTTGTAGCCCAAAAACCTGAAAAGCGGACAGTTCTGGAAAACTAAACAATGCCGTCCGTCAAGATTGCTCCCTCCATTCTTGCATCCGATTTTTCCCGTTTGAAAGAGCAGATCATTGCCGCCGAAGAAGGTGGTGCGGATTGGCTTCATCTCGATGTGATGGATGGCCACTTTGTCCCGAATATTACGTTTGGCCCGCCGGTCATTGCTGCCATGCGGAAACACTCGAAGCTCCCGTTCGACGCGCATTTGATGATCCAGAATCCCGACAAGCATCTCGAAGCGTTCAAGAACGCGGGTGCTGATATCATCACGGTGCACCAGGAAGTTTGCCACCATTTACATCGAACAGTCTCTCGAATCAAGGAACTTGGCGCGAAGGCAGGTGTCGCGATCAATCCGGCAACACAGGTCGAGACATTGAAGGACATTCTCGCTGAAATTGATTTGGTTCTTATCATGTCGGTGAACCCGGGATTTGGCGGGCAGAAGTTTATTCATTCCTCCTTGAAGAAGATTGAACAAGTGCGCGCCATGATCGCTCTTGGTAAGAGAGATGTCCTCCTTGAAGTGGACGGCGGAGTTGACGCCACAACCGCGTCTGCCGTCACGAAGGCTGGTGCCCAAGTTCTTGTTGCAGGGACAGCGGTATTCGGCAGTGGAGATGCAAAAGAAGCAATAGGAAAATTAAGAATGGCAGCACTGTCCTAACGAGATCGCCATCGATTAAGAGGGGCCGTGTGCGTCTGAGGGCGTTCACGGCCCTTTCTTTTTTTTGTCGAACGAGAAAATGTACTTGACAAGACGGATGGTATGCTTTATCTTTGTGAAGTCATCACAGAGTTCTACCTTATTTTGTAAAGCATAATATCATTTTACCTTACTTAGTAATGCCACCACCTATCCTCGACGACATTGACGTCAAGATACTTGAGATCCTGCAGAAGAGTGCTAGGACCCGTCGCAACGACATCGCCGACAAGGTTGGTCTTTCGCTCCCGGCTGCCAGTGAGCGTCTTCGAAAACTGGAAGAATCAGGAATTATCCAAGGATACTTCGCCAAGCTTGATCATAAGCAATTGGGAAAGGACATCACTGCATTCATTATTGTAACGGTTGATTCGTCAAAACACTTTGGCGGTTTCATTGAACACGCGCAGAATACAGACGAGGTCCTTGAGTGTCATGCCGTTACAGGCGACGGGACGCATTTGCTTAAGACGAGAACCGACAATACTGCGAGTCTTGAGAAGCTACTCGGCAAAGTCCAGTCATGGCTCGGTGTTGTCAAGACGGAGACGATGATAGTCCTCTCTTCATCAAAAGAAAGCATGCGAATTAAGGTTCACCATAACAAATAACCCTTTACAAAACGAGAAAGGTTACCCATGGCTACAAAAGCGAAGGCTGCAAGTGGAGTTGGCCGGGTCATGAATATGATCCGCGGCAATGATGTCAAGATCATTGACCTTAAATTCACCGATCTTCTCGGTCAGTGGCAACACTTTTCCGTAACAGCAACGGAGTTTGCCGAGGATGTTTTCGAAGATGGAATCGGATTCGATGGTTCAAGCATTCGCGGGTTTCGGAAGATACATGAAAGCGATATGCTCTTGTTCCCTGATCCCGAAACGGCCTTCATGGATCCATTCACTGCAGCGCCAACATTAAGTCTCACGTGCGATATCGCAGATCCGATCACCAGAGAAAACTATTCTCGCGATCCGCGATATGTAGCTCGGAAAGCCGAGGCTTATCTCAAGTCAACCGGCATTGCAGACATGGCGTTATTCGGACCGGAGCCAGAGTTCTTCATTCTGGATAGCGTCCGCTTCGATCAGGCATCAAACTATGGATACTACTTCATCGACTCGGAAGAAGGGATTTGGAACAGCGGACAGGACGGAATGAAGAACCTTGGCCACCGTCCCCGATATAAGGAGGGGTACTTTCCCGTGTCGCCGATGGATAGCTTGCAAGATATTCGAACCGAGATGGTTTTGACAATGCAGGCTCTTGGTATCGAGGTGGAGGTTCACCATCATGAGGTCGCAACCGCGGGCCAAACCGAAATTGACATGAAGCGTGATACGTTGACTCGGATGGCAGACAAATACCTTGTGTACAAGTATGTCACAAAGAACGTGGCGAAGAAGCAAGGCAAGACAGTGACGTATATGCCCAAACCGATCTTTGGTGATAACGGCTCTGGTATGCATGTTCATCAGAGCTTGTGGAAGAGTGGAAAGCCGCTGTTTGCAGGTACGGGTTATGCCGGTTTAAGCGAGATGGCAATGTATTATATCGGCGGATTATTGAAACACGCTCCGGCGCTTTGCGCGTTTACGAATCCGACAACCAATTCGTATAAGCGCCTGGTACCCGGCTTCGAGGCGCCTGTTAATCTTGCGTACTCTCAACGAAATCGTTCTGCTTCCGTGCGGATTCCGATGTATTCGTCAAATCCTAAGGCGAAACGCATTGAGTTCCGTTGCCCCGATCCGACGTGCAATCCCTACTTGGGATTTCCCGCGATGCTCTTGGCCGGCCTCGACGGAATCATCAACAAGATCGATCCGGGCAAACCCCTCGACAAGGACATCTACGATATGACTCCCGATCAGCTTCGCGATGTGCCTTCTGCTCCCGGCTCGTTGGGTGAAGCTCTCGACGCGTTGAAAGAGGATCATGAGTTCCTGTTGCGCGGAGACGTCTTCTCTGAAGACTTGATTGAAACGTGGATTGATTACAAATGGACGAAAGAAGTTCAGCCTATGCAGCTTCGTCCTCATCCATTTGAGTTTATGCTGTACTATGACGCTTAAATGGTGCGAAGTCCTACACAGAAATCCCGACCACGGAGTCGGGATTTTTTTCTTCGATCTGAACGGAGAGAGAAGTGGTCTTGCATTTCAGAGCCCTTCTTCCTAATTTGCTCCGCCCGAAGACCAATGGAATTTACGCGAATTAAATATGTTGTTGACCAGCGCATTTGCACGATCACGCTCAGTCGTCCAGAGAAGCACAATGCGCTGGATGACTTGATGATCGCGGAGTTGACGTCGGCGTTCCAATCAGCACAGAGGGACTCGGGCGTCAAGGTCATTCTTCTCAAAGGGGAAGGGGAATCGTTTTGTTCTGGGGCCGATCTCTCTTACCTTCAACGCATATCGCAATTTGACTTTCAGCAGAATCAGGAAGACTCACAAAATCTGATGAAGTTGTTTCTGCAAATTTACACAAATAAGAAACCGGTCATTGCTGTTGTACATGGGAACGCACTTGCGGGCGGCTGCGGGCTTGCGACAGTCTGCGACATTGTCCTTGCATCACGCGAAACGGCGCGTTTTGGTTATACTGAAGTCAAGATTGGTTTCATTCCTGCGCTGGTCATGACCTTTTTGACCCGTCGCATTGGGGAGGGTCATGCGCGTGAATTGACGTTACGCGGAAATATCATCAACGCAGAGGAGGCTGGGAGGTTAGGATTGGCAAATCATGTTGTGCCTGAAACCGAGCTTGACACGTACGCACACAATCTTGCAACTGATATTCTCAAATCGAGCAGCGGTTCCTCGATGGGGCTCATCAAGGAACTCCTTTCACGGGTTCACGGGATGAGTACATCGGATGCGCTCGAATATGCTGCAAACCTTAACGCACTCACGCGAATGACAGAGGAGTGCAAACGCGGCATCGAAGCGTTCCTGAAAAAGGAGCCTATCAAATGGTGAGCGAATCACTCGTCACAGATTTGAAGAAGGCAATTCGCAATGTCCCGGATTTTCCAAAGCCGGGGATCGTGTTTCGAGACATCACCACACTTCTCAAGGACCCGCGAGCATTTCAGTCGGCACTTGATCAGTTCGGTGCACACTACAAGAACAAAGGAATCAAAAAGGTTATCGGGATCGAGTCACGTGGATTCATTTTTGGCGGGGCATTGGCAGCGCAACTTGGCGCCGGTTTTGTGCCAATTCGTAAACGTGGAAAGCTCCCCGCCCAAACTGTGCATGAAGAATACGCGCTCGAGTACGGGACAGACAC
>JANONN010000357.1:0-6371 GCA_031420835.1 Ignavibacteriales bacterium
GCCTTCACGGCATCAATCTGCCCTCGTTCGATCATCTCAAGTCGTCGCTGGACATCGGGCTCGTTGCTGCGCGGAGGTTGAGCATCCACAACAGCCGTCGTCAACAGTGTTGCGACAACTGTGCAGAATGAAACTTTGAAGTTTTTCATTGGGCGACATCCTCCTTCTGCGTGAAGTTCGCTGTGTAGTAATTTGTTACAACGCTTGTGAATTGATGATCCGGCAACCGTACGAGTGAGCCAAACAGCGTTGCTGAATTGACTCTTTCAATCTTGACCTTACGGTACTGACCACTCACTGCGCCATCTTTAGGGAATATAACCATCTTGTTCGTATCCGTTCTACCGCAAAGGTCTGACTCATTCTTCTTGCTTTCACCTTCCACAAGAACTTCAACCGTCTGACCGATCAGTTCTTCGTTGCGGCGGAGTGAGATCTCACGTTGAACCTCGATAATCTCACTAAGACGCTCAGTCTTCACTTCGTCACGGACGTCATCTCCCATGTGCCAAGCTTTCGTGTTCTCACGCGGGGAATATTTAAACATGAATGCACCGTCGTAACCCACTTCCTTAAGCAGTTCGAGTGTCATGCGGTGATCTTCGTCGGTTTCTGTTGGGAATCCCGCAATGATGTCGGTAGAGAGGCTCACGTCGGGTATCGTTCCCCGGATTCGCGCCAACAACTTCTCGTAATGGTTTCGGTCGTAGGTTCGATTCATCAGTTGGAGGATTCGATCTGAACCGGACTGAACTGGAAGGTGAACGAACTTGCAAAGGTTCTGATGCTCGGCGATCGTGTGGATGAGCTTATCAGACATGTCTTGTGGATGCGACGTTGTAAAACGCACTCGGACGGTAGGATCAACTATCGCGACCGCCCTGAGAAGATCGGCGAAATCAGATTCACCATCCCGATAGGAGTTAACGTTCTGACCGAGCATTGTCACTTCTTTGAAACCACGCTCTGCTAATTCCGTCACTTCCCGCACGACGCTTTGAAGCGTTCGACTCCGTTCTCGTCCACGCGTGAACGGAACGACGCAGAACGTGCAGAACTTGTCGCACCCCCGCATGACGGAAACCCATGCGCTAATGCCGTCGGTGCGGAGTGGAACGATATCGTCGTATGTTTCCACGCGAGAAAGTCGCACGGCAATTCCTTTGTGACCCTCAATCGCCGCTTCGATCATCTCGGGTAATCTCCGGTACTCGTCCGGCCCGATAACGATATCCACATAACTTTCCGATTCCATCAGTTGCTTGCGAAGCCGCTCCGCCATACATCCCAGCACTCCAATCACCACACCCGGGTTTTGCATTTTGTAATGCTTGAACCCTCCCAGACGTCCGTACACGCGTTGCTCTGCATTTTCACGCACGGCACAGGTGTTCACAAACATAACGTCGGCCTCAGCCAGGTTCGCCGCCTTCGCATAGCCGGAGTCCGCAAGAATGCGAAGCACCACTTCGCTGTCTGCCATGTTCATTTGGCAGCCATAGGTTTCAAGGTAAACTTTCTTCTGATTTGTTGTCATTGCGGGACAAAATGTAGTGAAAGAATGGCAGACATTCAATTGGCGGCGGGCTATTAATATGTTTTAACTCCCTTAGAATTTATACCAATTGTGCAGTGAGTTTAGATTCGTTGACAAATAGGCAGAGAGAATTGAGTTGAATGGGCACAGATCGTCTTGTATATTGTCGCCTGAATCTCCAAACAAGCCAATACGAGAGATCCCACCCAATGAACGACAACACACTTCTCAAGAATATCGCCGCCAAAGCAAGAACGCTTCGCAAACACATTGTATTGCCAGATGCCATAGATGAACGGACGATTCGGGCAGCACGGATGTGTGTTGACAAAGAACTTGCCACAATCACGTTGGTTGGTGACGAGGATGAAATTCGATCGAAGGCTCAATCGCTCGGTGTGAGCTTGGAGAATGTCCGCGTCCTTGATCCGGCGAAATCAGATAAGCTGAGCGACTTCTCTCATATCTACTTCAACCTCCGCAAGTCAAAAGGAATGACGTTTGAAGAGGGACAGCGAATCATGAGGCGACCGCTCTTCTTTGGTGCAATGATGGTAAGAGAAGGACTCGCCGACGGTAGCGTGGCGGGAAACGTCTCCACGACCGCCGATGTGTTGCGTGCGGGTATTCAGATTATTGGCGTGAAGGAAGGAATCAGCGTCGTCTCAAGTTTTTTTCTGATGGTCTTCCCGTACAAGACATACACGTTTACCGATTGCGCTGTCGTGCCCGATCCGACCCCTGAGCAACTCGCGGATATTGCCATTGCTGCGGCAGAGAATCATCTCGTGCTCACGGGAGAAGAACCGCGTGTAGCACTTCTGTCGTTTTCAACGAAGGGAAGCGCCGAACATCCGCACGTGGAGAAAGTCCAGAGGGCGGCCGCCTTTGCCCGGAAGAAGCGGCCAAATCTTCTCTTAGATGGTGAGTTGCAGCTTGACGCAGCAATCGTTCCTTCCGTCGCTGAGAGAAAAGCAGTGGGAAGTCCCGTTGAAGGAAGAGCGAATGTGCTCGTTTTTCCCGATCTCGATGCAGGCAACATCGGGTACAAACTTGCACAACGGATGGGGGGAGCCGAGGCGCTGGGACCCATCGTGCAGGGTCTCAAGAAGCCGGCGTTTGATTTATCGCGCGGCGCAAGCGTGGACGATATTGTTAACGTCGTTGCGATCAATGCGGTCATGGGTTCGACGTGAGCAGGCCGGGACGCCACGAATTCCTTGATCTCTACCGCGGACTTATCGTTTTGTTTATGCTTCAGGGGCACGTGTTCCGAGCTCTGGTTGACCCCGCCGCTTGGTCCGCTGAGGCGTTTCGACTTCACGAGCTTTTCCACGGAATAACCGCTCCGGGATTTCTTTTCAGCGCCGGTTTCACGTTTGCTATTGCAACCCAACGTCGCTGGGAACAGTTTCTTTTCTTCCCCGCCAAACAGCAGTCGGGCTGGTCTCCAATCTTCCTGCGTCGTGTCTGGCGCGCCGTGCTGATCATATTCGTGGGCTATGCGCTTCACGTTCCATTTCTTTCCCTTACGAAGACCCTCAGCGATTCAAGCGATGCGCAATTGCAGGAATTTCTTGCATTCAATGTCCTCCAATGCATAGGCCTCACTCTTCTGTTCCTTCGTTTGCTCCTCGTCACCCTTCGATCCGAACGCTCTTTCCTTTTCACGGCTGCTGGAACAACAATAGTCATCGTGATGACAACACCGTTGATGTGGAGCGAAAATGTCCAGCAGTTTTTTTCGCCGGCAGTTGCGATGGCCCTCAATGGACTTTCCGGCTCGTACTTTCCTTTGTTCCCAAATGCAGCGTTTCTGTTGGCTGGCGTTTTGATCTCGTGGCAGTTCCTTTGCTCTGCACAGCAATCCAATGAGCAGCAGTTTATTGTGTGGCTTCTTGTAGCCGGACTTGCCGCAATTGGAAGCGGCTTCTTATTTGACGCTCTTCCGTTCTCCCTCTACCCGAAATTAGACTTTTGGACCACCAGTCCAAATTTCTTTCTGATGAAACTTGGAGGACTTGCGGTCTTGTTGAGTCTTTTGTGGCTCTTCGAGAATCGAGTCGCTCATCCATCAGCGCATGATTTTTGGATTCCACGGTGGCTTGTTACAGTTGGTGTTGAGTCGCTCTTCGTTTATGTTGCTCACCTGATCGTGCTATATGGGTGGGCCGCCCAACCTTTTCTTAATATGGAGGCTTTCTGGGGAGAGAAGCTCTCGGCGATTGAGTCCTTTTTCGCCTTCGTCGCCCTAACCTGTCTGATGGTTGCGGCTGCGTTGGGATGGCATGGATTGAAAAAGAATCATCCGGTTTTGATGCAGGGTATTTACTGGTGGATGGGAGTAACGTTTGTGGTGGAATTCTTGACTCGCTCATACTGATGAACAACGAACGTCTCTCTCAAAACTCTCAACCTGATATTCCGCACGCCGAATTCTGCATTGTGCATTGAGCATTCCGCCCCGCCACAAAACGGCGGGATGTCCCGCTTCTCGGGATTCCGCACAACAAGCGGGATTCAAAGAGCGGAACAAAAAATCGCACATTCCGAATTCACATTTGATACTTCTGGCTCTTTTCCGTACCATCGAGGCGAATTCTTTCCTGCCTGACGGCAGGCAGGCACACCAAACGGTTCCGCTAACTCATGAAAAAGAAATCTGATCGTCTTGTTTCCAAACTAAAAAAGGCTGTGTTGCCATCTCCGCTCACGCCGGCAGAGTTGCGCTGGCAGTGCGACCCGAAGTCCCTCGGCGTCAAAACATCGGACGAGGTGAACGCAACGAATGAGATCATTGGTCAAGAGCGCGCGGTCCGTTCGCTGACAATCGGGCTGGACATGAAGCACAAGGGATATAACATCTTCGTGACAGGTCTTTCCGGCACCGGTCGCACCACCACCGTACGACGGCTCCTTGAGCAAGTTCACAACGGTGACCTTCAGCTCCGAGATCACTGCTTTGTGAATAACTTCCGCAATCCCGATATGCCACTTGCTATTTCGCTTCCGGCAGGTCAGGGGCGCGGGTTCAAGGAAGAAATGGAAAAGCTCATTCGCGAATTGCTCGTGGATATTCCCGCAATTTATGAGAGCCTGCGTTATCAAGACGCGCGCAAGTCCGTTCTTCAACACTTTCAGGATCGCCAGAAGACCGTGTTGCAAGACTTCGAGAAAAAGGTTAAGGAACAGGGTTTTGATCTTGTTCAAGTGCAAGTTGGGAATATGATGAGGCCTGATGTCGTGCCGGTCATCGAAGGCAACGCTGCGAACCTCGATCAGGTGGAAACGAAGGTGGAAAAGGGGGAAATATCGCGAGAGCAATTTGAGAAGATGAAGGAAACACAGAATGCGCTGGAGAAACAGATGGCTGTGGTGTTTCGCGAACTCCGTAACATCGAGCGTAAGGTGCAAGAATCGGTCGGTGAGTTGGAAGATCGATTAGTTATGCCGGTCGTTGACGAGGCCATTAACATCCTCAAGACAACGTACGATAATTCTAAAGTGCATTCATACTTGGACGATGTTCGAAACAGCATCCGTCAGGGGCTTGAGCGGTTTCGACAACACGAAGCACCAAAACCACCGACCGAGGATGGTCAAGAGGAAAGTGAAGATGACCTTCTCGAGTACAAGGTCAACCTTCTCGTTGACAACTCCGACGCCGAACGCGCTCCGATCGTCATGGAGACAAATCCGAAATACAAGAACATCTTCGGCACCATCGAGCGTTTTCTGGAGCGCGGCGGGGTCTGGCGTACGGACTTTACACAGATCAAAGCGGGTTCTCTTCTCAGAGCAGATGGCGGATATCTTGTTCTCAACGCTCTCGATACGCTTATCGAGCCGGGCGTTTGGCAAGACCTGAAACGAACGCTTCGCACAGGTAAAGTGGAGGTGCATACCTACGAGCCGTTGTTCGGGATCGCGCCGATCGGCATGAAACCTGAAGCCATCGATCTGAACGTGAAAGTCATTATGATCGGCGACCCGGAAATTTATCAACTGCTGTACTTCCGCGACGATGACTTTAAGAAGGTGTTCAAGATCCGAGCCGACTTCGATGTTGAGATTCCCAAGACAGACGAGACGGTTCAAAAGTACCTTCAGTTTGTGAAGACGTTCTGTGACGAGGAGAATCTTCTCCCGTTCGATAGCAGTGCTCTTGCTCAACTCATTGAGTTCGGAGTGCGAACGGCAGGAAGGAAGAAGAAGCTCTCAACGCGCTTCAACATTATTGCAGACGTGGTGCGCGAATCAAACTACTGGGCAACAAAAGAGGCTGCCTCGATGGTGACGTATCTTCACGTCGAAAAAGCGATCACAGAACGCATCGATAGGGTGCGGTTAGTCGAGGATAAAATCCAAGAGATGATCAACGACGGTGTGATCATGATAGACATCGACGGCGCGGTTGTAGGACAAGTGAATGGTCTTTCGGTGTACGATCTTGGCGAGCACGCGTTTGGGAAACCTTCCCGCATCACAGCCCGGACATCCGTGGGCCGATCAGGCGTTATTAACATTGAACGAGAAGCCGAACTGAGCGGACCAACACACAATAAGGGAGTGGCGATTCTGAACGGTTTCCTCCGGAGCAAATTCGCTCAGAAGAAGCCGCTTGTGATGGATGCCAGCATTACCTTCGAGCAATCATACGGCGGCGTGGATGGCGACAGCGCCTCGTCAACAGAAATTTATGCCATCCTTTCGAGCCTCTCAGAGGTTCCCATTCGCCAGGACATAGCCGTTACCGGCTCGGTGAATCAGAAGGGAGAAATCCAGCCGATTGGCGGGGTGAACCTCAAGATCGAGGGCTTCTATGATGTGTGCA
>JANONN010000358.1:0-2165 GCA_031420835.1 Ignavibacteriales bacterium
ATCGAAGTCCGCGTGCTCGTTCCGGCTTCCGATTCCCTTCATGCGCTCGCTATCGTTGAAGAGTATTCCAGCAGATCGCGAGGGGAGTCTTAGCAAACCGTGCCCGAACTTCCCGATATTATTCTGTACGTTGAAAGCCTCCGCGCACGCGTGCTTGGATCACAGATCGAGAACATTCGAGTCGCAAGTCCATTTATCATTCGCAGCGTGCATCCTCCAATTCAAGAGGCCATTGGCAAGAGGATCCAAGGAATCGAGCGCATCGGCAAGCGGATCATCTTTGAACTGGAAGATGAGCTGTTCATCATCATTCACTTGATGATTGCGGGACGGTTCCATTGGAAGAAGCCGGAGGGCAAGCTTTCCGGAAAGGTTTCCCTTCTCAGTATTGATATTCCAAACGGGTCCCTTTTTCTGACCGAAGCAAGCACAAAGAAGCGCGCTTCGCTCCCTCTCGATTCACGGGCAAGCGTCCCGTCCTCGTTAGCATTCATGGAGGACCTGAGGGTCAGGCGCGGCCCGGATTCCTTGCGCGCAGCAATTATTTTCTGAACGAGATGGGGATTGTCCTCGTCTACCCAAACATCCGTGGCTCATCGGGCTATGGGAAAACATTCTTGAAGCTCGATAACGGATTCACGAGGGAAGATTCCTACAAAGATCTCGCGGCCTTATTAGACTGGATCAAGCAGCAACCAGATTTGGATGGTGAGCGGATCATGGTCACTGGCGGAAGTTATGGAGGACACGCCACGCTTGCGGTAGCGACGTTCTACAGCGACAAGATACGATGCGCCGTAGATGTGGTGGGAATGTCGAACCTCGTGACGTTCTTGGAAAACACTGAAAGCTATCGCCGAGACCTTCGGCGTGTCGAATACGGCGACGAGCGCGATCCAAAGATGAGGGCGTTCCTGCAAAAGATTGCTCCGCTGAACAATGCCGAGAGGATCAAGAAACCGCTCTTCGTGATCCAGGGGAAGAATGATCCACGCGTACCGTGGACTGAATCGGAACAGATTGTCAACACGCTGAAGAAGGGGAATATTCCCGTCTGGTATCTTCTTGCAAACGATGAGGGGCACGGCTTCGCCAAGAAGAAGAACCAAGACTACCAGTTCTATGCAACGGTCATGTTCATCCAGAAGGTTCTGCTCGATGTGAGCTTGTAAGTGTTCCGTGTGATTTGTGAGAAGTCCGACTCGTTTGCAAAAGGGTCGGCCTTTTCTTTTTGATTCTCCCCCCCCCACAAGCAAGTAGCTTTTAGAACCAAGGAATGCAGTCACAGATCTCCCTGATTTCAACCTTTTCCCCCTTAAGAACGTCTCATAGATGAAACTCTCCGGCTATTCTCACTCTCATGCACAGCCAGACAATCAGAGCCGAGGTCTATTTGCAGCCTGAACCCTTGCGGCTCATCCAGATTCCCGATACCGTTCGCCGGGCGCAGAGTGGGGATCAACGTGCGTTCGAACGGATCTACAAGGAGAACGTTGGCAGAGTGTATGCGGTCTGTCTTCGGATTGTCGCTGACCAAACACGCGCGGAAGAACTGACGCAAGATGTCTTCGTCCGACTTTGGCAGATGATCAAATCGTTCCGTGGCGAGAGCGCGTTTAGCTCGTGGCTTCATCGGATTGCAGTAAACGTTGTACTCAGCGATTTTCGCTCGGCCAAGCGACGAACGGCACACGTTACATCGACCGATGATCTTACGGACTACGACACCGAAGAGTCGTCTGCACCGCCCGGTTTTCGGATGGATCTTGAACAAGGGATCAGCGCTCTACCCAAACGAGCACGAGCGGTCTTTGTGCTGCATGACATTGAAGGATACAAACACCACGAGATTGCCGCGATGATGGACGTTTCCACCGGAACATCAAAATCGCAGCTCCATCGAGCACGGAAGCTTCTGAAGGAGATGTTACAATGATGAATCACAACGAATCATACGAACGTCTGAACGACTACATTGACGGTGAATTGCCAACCCATCAACTGAGTGAGATCGAACGCCACGTGAATGAGTGTGTTGAGTGCCAAACGGAGATCAGAAAGCTTCGGTCACTTCTTGCGGATGCTGCAAGTCTTCCGCGCGAGATGGTTCCACAAGAGGATCTGTGGCCTTCAATTAAATCTCAGATTGCAGAACACGAAAACCA
>JANONN010000359.1:0-10611 GCA_031420835.1 Ignavibacteriales bacterium
AGCGCTCACGACGAAGTCTTCCTGTGCGTAACATCAGCGGTCATGAATCCGGGATTCACCGCCCCGGATGAAAATAGAAATCTATTTTCATAGCAGTTAGGAGGAAATCAGGCTTCCCGGGAGTTTTGGCATTCAAGACACTCACAAAGGGAACGCAGTCGTTCCCACGTGTAAATGCCTGTTGCATGTCCATCACCCCAGGAGAGTTTGAGAGCGTACGAACCGACCTGCTCCGCAGCGGTCAGATCATACTTCCCCGGCATCTCCGGTTGCGGAATTGGTTTGAAGGTTCTCAGAAGAACGGTTTCACCTTGGCATCCTGCGCAAGGGCAATTGTCCCTCAACGTCCGAAGACCAACGATGCTCGCATGCCCATCATCCCACGAGACGGCGAGCTGGGATTCAGAATTCCGTTTGATCTGCTTTGGAATCATGATCTATTTTGAAATGAAAAAAGGACAACCAAACGATTGTCCTTTGTGGTGGACCGTACCGGGATCTCAGCCAAAGGCTGATGAGCCTCAGGCTCAGAACCGGTGACCCCACCAGGTCTTCGGCGGGGGCTTTCCAAATTCCCACTTCCCTTTTTGGGTGGACCGTACCGGGATCGAACCGGTGACCTCCACAATGCCATTGTGGCGCTCTCCCAGCTGAGCTAACGGCCCATTGCCATCGGACTGGAACTAACCTGCGCTGCAACGTTCCAGCGCGTGAGATTAAAAGTCTAAATTAAAAATGATACATCGTAACATAAGTTGTAAGTTGAAAACACAACACTCAAAACCTAAGAGCGGCGGCGGTTTGCACGCAGGTTGAGTGACTGGTTAGCCAATACAACTATTGCCAGTAACTTTTTTTTCTTTTAAGTTGAATTGCTTCATCATTCCCCTCAAACTTACCAACAAGTTCTTTCTTACTAATTTTTCCTCGAAAAGTACGATTCATTTGCTTATCAGAAATTGTAAATTCAATCTCATCTTTGTTGACTTTGACTTGAACCAGAACAGGTGGATTTGCAACTCCTTTTGCTTCCTGAACAAGAGCATAGTATTGTACATTTTTTCCATCTGTCGAATAGACAATATTAACTTCCATTCCAATAAGATTACCACTTTCTTTACCATATTGGAGATTAGAATAAACTCCTGTTATTTGCGGAAGTTTCTGACTGTAAACCAATGAAACTGATATTACAGTAAAAAGAAAAAACAAAATATGTTTTCTGTTAAGCATCTGTGTATCCTCCTTTTGTGTTGGTTAACAACATTTATCCTATAATTCGAGAACCGGTGACCTTCCCGTCACTGTACCATCGTGACGGGACGCTCTCCCAACTGCCCGCCCGCCGTGTGCCGCTTTTTGGCATCCCTGCCTGCGGCAGGCAGGCCGTACAGCGGGACTTCATCTTCTTGACCGCTGTCTTGTTAGCGGTTTGGCGGGAGCTAACGGCCCGCAATTTCATCGCTGACCTAAAAAATATATTCAAACCTTCGGGCAAAGTCAACGTAATTCATTGCGTGCTCTCGGAGTTTTCAGTAACTTTTGCTCAACATCAAAGGATAAACAATGAAACGAATTCTCTTACCTCTTCTTTTCGCGGCGAATGTATGTCATCCACAGCAATTAAGCGATCGACTTATTCCACTCACCATTCTCCACTGGAACGATTTTCATTCCTACAACGTCCCGTACAAGGTCACTGTGCACGATTCCCTCCGGAAGAGAGATACGACATACTTCGTCGGCGGAACGGGGACACTACTCGGTTACATCAACAAGTACCGTCACATTGAAAAAAACGTCGCTGTCTTTAATGCGGGCGACGATTTTACCGGAACGCCGATCTCTGCGCTCACCCGCGGACGCTCGCAAGTAGAACTCATGAATATCATCAAGCCCACTGCCGCTTCGCTGGGTAACCATGAATTCGACTATGGTCCCGAATCGCTTAAGGAAAATCTCGCACTTGCTCAACAACCCGTGCTGTGCGCGAATGTGTGGGATGGGAAAAACAAACGGTTCTTCGCCACACCCTCGACTATTGTGAATGTCGGTGGTATCAAGCTTGGTCTAATCGGATTTGTTCCGCCGGAGCTTCCGATTTTGGTTGTGTGGGATAAGATGCAAGGTCTTCAGATGTTAAATGTGGATAGCGTCCTCACACTGAAGATCGCAGAGTTCAAGCGGGAACGGGTCGACCTTATCGTGATCATAAGCCACATGGGGATCGCTCACGATACTCTCGTCGCACGGAAATTTGGTGATGTCAATGTTATCGTCGGCGGGCATGATCATTTCCCGATCTTTAAGCCGATAAAGAAGAACCGGACAGTTATCGTTCAGGCTGGCAGCCAAGGACGTTGGCTGGGAAAACTCGATTTGGTTGTCGATGTTGCGGGCGATTCAGTTTATAGTCATAGCGGCAGACTGATTGAAACAAGGCTCAGCGATATTACACCGGATCCTGTAGCATCACAAAAAGCTGAGGAGTTAGAGTCGCTTGTTCGCGGGAGCATGAGTGAGGCGATAGGTGAGTTGAAGACCCCATGGAAGAGAAGCAGAGGCGAAGCACGCGCTGAATCGAACGTCGGCAACTGGCAAGCGGATGTGATGCGGAGTTTCGCTCGGACAGATATTGCGTTTCAAAACAACGGTGGCATCCGTACGGATTTGCCGGCAGGTCTTATCACGGTCGGCGATATCTGGAAGATGAACCCTTTCGGAAATCACTTTGTTACTTTTGCGGTGAAAGGCTCGATGCTGAAAGCAATGATCGAGTTTCAAACAAGAGGAAGTACGAGAGAATTTGTTCAGGTGAGCGGTTTGCGCTATGTCTTCGACTCATCCAAACCGCGCGGAGAACGACTGATTTCGGTGGAAGTCAACGCCAGCCCGACAGACACGGTCTGGCGGGGAACACCTTTGCAGGATGATCGAGTCTATACAGTCGTGACGAACAATTATGTTTCGAGTAATTTCGAAGCCCACTTTGAAGTTTCCTCGTTGGGTATTCAGTTTCAAACCCTAACCAAACTCGACCGTGACGTATTCATCGAACGTATTCGAAAGGATAAACTGATCTCATCTGCGTTAGACGGAAGAATAACCGATATTGCAAAGCAAAGAAACTGATTTGAACTATCCTCGCGCAGTTCTCATCGCCGTTGCGATCTGCCTCCTCTATCTTGGGGGATGTGATGACGAGAACCCCATATCGGATGACGGTTCAAGTTATTCTCGGCATGTTGAGCCGCTCTTCCAGCAGAGTTGCGCATTCTCGGGCTGTCACGCTGGATCATCCGCGGCTGCGGGTCTCAATCTCACCACTCCTTCATATCATAACCTCATCAACCATCAGCCACGATTAGTCACAACCGGCGAGCCGCAAAACAGCCTACTCGTTCAACGACTCGACGGAACAATCCTACCACGGATGCCGTTCAATCGTCAGGCATTGACGCAAAATCAGATCAATGGGATTCGACAGTGGATACAAGAGGGAGCGACGAATAATTAGGTGTGTTTTTCCTGCCGCACGTCTTTTCCCCAGTTGAGTTTCTGGCGAAGAAGGTCGTAGTACGTTGTATTGACTCGCTTCACGAGTTGGGCTCTAAAAGCCGCATGCCTCACCTCCACTTCCAACGGCGCAGACAGAAGGCGTTCCAACTGGCCGTCGGCGGTCAGGTGAAGTTTGCGCTGACTACGGCGCACACGAAGAATGATCACCGATTCGTCGGGGACGATAACGGGGCGTACCGTTAGTGTGTGCGGACAGATCGGGCTGATCGTGATCGTGCGATTGCTTGGTGTTACGATTGGTCCGCCGTTTGACAATGCATACGCAGTGGAGCCGGTGGGAGTCGACAAAATAATGCCATCTCCGGTAAAAGTGGCAAGATATTCGTTGTTGACATATGTTTCGATATCAACAACGCGCGCCGACCCAGCTTTGTCCAATACAACATCATTCAGAGCAAAGAAAGGGGTTGTAAAGGCTTTCGTTTTAGCTTCCAACAATGTCCTCTCCTGAAGGAAGTACTTCCCTTTAAGAATGTCCGTAATACACGAATCAATCTCTTCAATGGATACCTCGGCGAGAAAGCCCAACTTTCCCAGATTCACTCCGAGAATCGGAGTTCTTCGTTCACCAACAAGGCGTGTCATCCGGAGCATGGTACCATCTCCCCCAAGAGCAATGAGCATATCGCAAGCCGACGGGAGCTTTAGTTCACTCAGGGATTGTGAATCTCGAATCAGTCGTCGATGTTCACTTCGTCCGAGTTTTCGAGCAAGCTCATTGTGCAAGACGAATTCCATTTTTTCGTCCACAAGTCGCCGAACTATACTCGCGGCAACGTCTAGAAGCCGGTCCTTTTCGAGATTTCCAATTATTCCGAATTTCACAGCTCTCCTTTTTCTTTCGATACACTTTCCTTCTTCTCCTTGTTGACCTCCTCCACATAATTAAGTTTTAGCTCTTGCAACATCGTATTAATGAAGCGCTCTTCCTCCGTCGTAAGATTGCCTTTTGTTTTCGACATAATCACATCTAACATATCGATGGAAACCTGCGCCTGCTCAAGATCTCGCTCGATCTTGTCGGAGATGGGGTTTTTCACCTTCCCCATTTGCTGCATCGCTGCAGCATGGAACATCATGATAAGTCCGCCGAAGAGCGCGCTCTGTTTTTCTTCAATCGTCATTGTTCAATCCCCTTTGTTGCATTGTCTCTATGTAGTTGATTCAGTTTGGCATACTTTAGAAACACAGCGTGAGACGAAATCGTGCAGATAATAAAGCCATAGTATCCGTCGAGAAACCCTCGTTTGACAACGTAATCTCTCACAAAACGAAAAATGGGAGAACTAAGCAACCTCAGAAAGCTTGGCTTGGTCCCCTGCTTATAAAGTACCTGGGCTGATATCTCCGTGAAATAATCAACCTGTTTGAGATGTCCACTGATCGAGTAGTAACTGTAATGAAGCAGGTCACCGTCTAACACTCCCACCGGACTCGCAGGATCGTGAAGTTCATACCGATCATGTGGGTTTACGCCTGTCCATCCCCCTTTGCGCGAATCAAACATCCGCAGCTTACGATCTGGATACCAGCCGCCATGGCGGATCCACGCACCACAATAGTTTGTAAGACGATTGACCATGAAACCATCGTTGTCCCAGTGTGCCTTTGCTGCTTGGATGGAACCTCTCAGTTGTTCAGAGAGAACCTCATCCGCATCAATGGAAAGCACTTGAGGAAAGCGGGCCTGCGTAATGGCGAAGTTCTTTTGCTCAATATGCCCTTCAAACGCGCGTTGAACGATCTTTGCGCCAAACGATTCGCATATCTCTAAAGTCCGGTCTGTGGAAAAATAATCTACAATAACTATCTCGTCAGCTATATCTTTCACAGACTTTAGACAACGAGCAATATTACGCTCTTCGTTGTAGGTGATGATGACGACTGAAAGGGAGATCACTGGTGTTCCCATGGTCAATTCGTCACGACGAGATTGACGAGTTTGTTCTTGACGACGATACGCCGAATAATCTTCTTGCCATCAAGATGCCGTTTGACGTTGCTATCTTCTAATGCAATCATTTCGAGTTCCTTCTCATCTGTATCCACTGCAACATATACTTTTGATCTCAACTTCCCGTTAACTTGAAAAACAATCTCAATCGTCGATTCGATGGTCTTCTGATCATCATACGCAGGCCAGGGCTCATAGGCAAGACTCGTAGAATGACCCAATCGCTCCCACAACTCTTCTGTTATGTGTGGCGCAAAGGGAGCAAGCAACAAGACGAATGGTTCCAACAATCTACAGGGGCGATCCTCAAGTTTCATCGCCTCGTTGACAAAGATCATCAACTGTGAGATTGCCGTGTTGAACCGTAGTAATTCAATATCACTTCCAACCTTTTTCACTGTTTGATGGAATAGACGTTCGAATTCAGGGGTGGGTGAAACGTCTTTGATTGCCTTGTCCAAGGCTCCATCTTCGGCAATAAACAAGCGCCACACTCGATTCAGGAATCGGTACACTCCCGCGACTCCATGCGTACTCCACGGTTTCACTTCTTCCAGTGGGCCCATAAACATCTCAAAGAGTCGCATCGCATCCGCGCCGTATTCGGCAATAATATCGTCGGGATTGATGACATTGCCACGCGATTTTGACATCTTCCGTGCATCTTCACCAAGAATCGTCCCTTGATGAACCAATCTCACAAAAGGTTCTTTCGTGCTGACGTAGCCAAGATCGTAGAGCACTTTGTGCCAGAAGCGTGCATACATCAGATGTAGCACAGCATGTTCGGCCCCACCGACATAAAGATCGACCGGCATCCACTCTCGTTCATTTTCGGGAGAGCACAACGCACTTTCATTTTTCGGATCTAGATAGCGAAGATAATACCAGCACGATCCAGCCCATTGAGGCATCGTGTTCGTTTCTCTTCGTCCTTTCAATCCCGTTTCAGTATCAACTATATTCAGCCACTCCGTTGCAAGTGCAAGGGGTGATTCAGTTGTGCCGCTTGGCTGAAACGTTTCCATCTCGGGAAGGAGCAACGGTAGTTCCTTTTCGCTCAGCGCTTTCATTGTCCCGTCTTCAAGGTGAACGATCGGAATCGGCTCTCCCCAATAACGCTGGCGGGAAAACAACCAATCGCGAAGCTTGAACTGCACCGTTGCTTTTCCGTGACCTTTTTCTTCTAGCCACTTGCAAATACGAGTTTTTGCATCGGCCACAGACATTCCGTTCAGAAAATCGCTATTGATTGCCGGACCATCTCCAAGGTACGCCTTCCCATCGAACTCTACCGGCGGCTGAACCGTCCTGACAATCGGCAACTCAAACTTCTCGGCGAACTCCCAGTCTCGTTCGTCTTGACCGGGCACTGCCATAATCGCGCCCGTTCCGTATCCCATCAGAACGTAGTCGGCGACCCAAATCGGAATGTCTTTCACTGCTGCGGGATTTATCGCATAGCTTCCTGTGAAGACTCCTGTTTTCTCTTTTTCGATTCCGCGTTCAAGATCTGTTTTCAGTCCAGCCTTAGCAACATACTGCTCCATTTTGCTCTTATAATCACTTGTTGCTACAAGGGTTACAAGCGGGTGCTCCGGTGAGAGCACCATATATGTTGCTCCAAAGATCGTGTCAGGTCGAGTCGTGAAGACTGTGATCTTGTGAGGTTCCCCTTTGATGGCAAAGTCAATTTCCGCTCCTTCGGATCGGCCTATCCAGTTTTTCTGCTGTTCCAATGTAGAGACAGGCCATTCTAAATCGTTTGCATCCTCAAGGAGTCGCTCTGCATAGGCTGTAATACGCATCATCCATTGCCTCATGGGTCGTCGTTCTACGACGTACCCTTTCTCCGTCCATTCTGTCACCTCTTCATTTGCGAGAACTGTTCCAAGTTGCTCACACCAGTTCACCGGGATTTCTGCAACGTACGTCAGCCGAAATTGTGCGAGAATATCATGCTGCTCTTTGCGGCTCTTCTTTTTCCATTCTGTTGAAGTGAATCCGGGCTTCACAGCCAGTTCTGCTGTTCCACGTTCTCCAAGCTCTTTCTCAAGCGCTTCAATTGGGCGCGCCTTGTTGACTCGACTGTCATACCACGTGTTATACATTTTCAAAAAGATCCACTGTGTCCATTTGTAGTAGTGCGGATCCGTCGTGTTTACTTCTCTCGACCAGTCGTAACTCAATCCGAGCATTTTGATCTGCCGACGAAACGTATTGATGTTCTCTTCCGTCGTAACTCGCGGATGGATGTTCGTTTGCATCGCATAACGCTCCGCTGGGAGCCCAAACGCGTCCCATCCCATCGGATGGAGAACATTGAAGCCTTTCATGCGTTTGTAGCGAGAAAGAATGTCTGTGGCCGTGTATCCCTCGGGGTGACCGACATGGAGTCCCGCACCGGACGGGTACGGGAACATGTCGAGAATGTATGCTTTTGGTTTCCCGGATAAATCAGGAGTGCGAAAGGTCTGATGTTTGTCCCAATAATCCTGCCATTTGCCTTCGATGTCGGCGGGGCGATACTTCATGAAGTCCTTGCTGTGAGTGATTATCAAATCTTGGTAAGCAATGTAGCAATAAGGTGGGGGAAATTCAATGAAGCTATAATGCTTTGACAACAAGCATGGTGATATCATCCGATTGCGGAGTACCGCGAGTGTGCCCGTTCACGGCATCTCGCACGTTTTGAATGATATCCTGAGAAGACTTGCCGCGCGCCGACTTCACGACCTCAAGAAGTAGTTCTTCAGTGAAGTCGACATCCTCTGCATTCATAGCTTCACTAACACCATCGGTAAACAAGAAGAGAACATCTCCTGAGTCTAAGGTCACCCGACCTTCGCTGTACGGAGTGACTGTCTTCATCATTCCTAAGATCATCCCACCTGCTTCGAGTCGTTGGATGCTTCCGTCGGTATGAACGAGAAACGGGGGATTGTGACCAGCGTTGACGTAGCATAGTTCTTTTGTCTCGGCATTCAGAACACCCCAGAAGAACGTAATGAATCGTCCCATGCCGGTGTTGTCAGTCGTCAGATCGTTAATCCGAGCCGTGGCCTCAGATAATGGGAGAGACATGGAGGAAAGCGCGCGCATTGCTGCTTGGACATTTGCCATCAAAAGAGCTGCAGGGGTTCCTTTGCCGGAGACATCCCCTATGGCAATAACATATTCGCGGTCGGCGCGTGAGACAACGTCATAATAATCACCGCCAACTTGCTTCGATGATACATTGATGGCAGCAATATCGAAACCCGGAATCTTTGGGAGCGACTGAGGCAAAAGCCCTTGCTGGATCTCACGCGCAATCGCCAATTCGTCTTCCATTCTTTGCTTCTCAAGTGTTTCTTGAAAGAGTCGGGCGTTCTCGATTGAGACACAGGCGAGATTCCCTAACGCGTAGAGAAACTCGAGATCCCCTTTCGTGTAATCTCCGCCACGCAACTTCTCACCAAGGAAAATCATTCCTTTTGCCTGATGCTGGACATTCAGTGGTATTGCCGCTTGCAAACCAACATTAATGAGTTTCGCAACTGACGCCGCGTACTTCTTCTTGCGGGAAAGCTCTCGAAGTAGAACACCACCCTTGAGATCAGCCAAGATTCGCACGAATACGGAGGCATCTAGTGGAATATCACCTTTCGAAGCAACAACTGTCTGCGTCCTATCGTCCTCATAGCAAATGACATAGCGGCTGACACCGATTTGCCCCAAAAGAGAGAATGTTAGCAGTCTTACAACCCTTTGTGCGTCAAGGCCAACATTGAACTCCTTGCTAAGCTCGAAGAGCGTGTTCAGCTCTTGATACTTTCGGTCAAGATTGCGGTTAGCCTCTTTCAGTTCGTGAACGAACATCGCTTTCTCTACCGCTGCTCCTGAAAGGCCTACGAGCGATTGAAGAAGTTTCTGATCGTCTTGGGAAAAGTTCTTTCCACCCATTCTTTCCCCGAGCACGAGCATACCGACTACTTGCTTTCGCGCCACGATGGGAACCGCCAAGTCTAGTCCCGCATTCTTGAACAGTTGTATCCAAGCTTGCGACGATATCCGTGACGATTGAAGACGTGAAGGAGAACGTGGTGGCTTTGGAATTGAAACCCTCCGTCCCACCTTCAAAGAGTCAACTCCACGAGACACGACAACTTCGAATTCCGTTTCGCTTTTGCCAAGCAGTACCATCCCTTTCATGAGAAGCATTTTCCCCATGACGGTAAAAAGGAGCGTGTTGAGGATGAATTGAAGATCAACAGATGAATTGACGATATGGCTGAATTCTAACAGCGGTTGAAGATCAGGGTGAGCGCGGTCTGGCTTGCGAAGGCGGGAAGGACTCATGGGGAGGCAACAACTGAGAGACTAACCGGTTGCACGTGTTGGGTTCTTTTGGAGATACTTGATGAGGAGAACCTCGTTCTTCTTTCCTGAGAAACTATATTCGACCTTATCCATCAATGTCTTCATAAGGTAGATCCCAAGTCCACCGCGACGGTATTCGGAGAGATGTTGTTTTAGGTTCGGCGCCTTTACTACTCCCGGATTGAATGATTTCCCTCCATCGAGAACTCGAATCTCAAACACCCCACTTGCCTGGTGGATCTCGACAGTGATTTCTTTATCAGGTGCAAAGTTGTAGGCGTGCTTGATGACATTCGTGCATGCTTCATCCACGGCCAGGACAATATTCGAGGCTTCCTCGTCTCCAAAGCCAAACTGCCTCGCGGCTTGGGAGACGAATTCACGAACCTCATAGAGATGGTCCGTGCTACTCTGAATCGTTTTAACAAGTTTCTTTGTCATGCGCGATAATCACTTAGATGACGATCAAGGCTTTTTAGCGGCTTCATTGAAGCGCTTGACGGCTTCCGATTCATCTTTGTATATCTCGTACAAAATCGGGAACCCTAGCAAATCGAACACATTGTACACCTTCGGCGACATGTTCGTGAGCTTGATGTCACCCTTGTTCTTTCGAACGTCTTCGATAAAGGCCATGAACACACCCAACCCAGCGCTACTGATGTAGGAAAGGTCTTTGCAGTTCACGACAATCCTGTATCTGCTGCTTTGCAACA
>JANONN010000360.1:0-3277 GCA_031420835.1 Ignavibacteriales bacterium
TAGGAACGACCTTTTCCACGTGTGTCGTTCATACCGTCCACGCAGAACGGTCGTCCCGATGGGACTTTCAACAAGGTTACAGAGTTCTTTTACCATAAGTTCATCCCTACGGGATTTTCGACCACATCAACGAATTGCGTAGCATCACTTAAGTAAGTATCGAATCGTCCGTGGGTTCTTTTGCCAGCTTGACTTTACAGAACCTAAAGGGTATCTTAGTCGTGTTATTTATCGTCTGTTTCATTCAGAGCGGAGTTTCATAAGAGCGAATTTGATAAAGGTATGGTTCCTGTCGGCCGCAATTCAAGGCGGTCGTGTATTCCAGGACGGTTGCTTGCACTGAGGAACGAGCCTTTATCAAATTCGGTAGAGTTTCAACAAGAAACAGCCGAATGGGAAGGCTCCCATTCGGCTGTTTTGTTTTTTTATGCCAAAACGCGTCGCCATTACCGGATTTGTTTTCTTTGCTTTCAGCTTGCTCAATGGCCAGTCCCCGGCGTCGTTGGCTGATGGAGTTTGGTATCGCATGGGAATTCAAGAGACCGGCATCTACAAACTTGACCAAGCGTTCTTCCAACGAGCCAATGTGGCTAACTTCAGTGCCATCAATGCGATCAGGGTTTTCGGTAGCGATGGAAGGGCGTTGAACGAGAATCGTAGTGGTCCGCATCCAGCCGGGCTTCTTGAGATTCCGCGCCATGTTGTGGACAATAACGGAAATGGTCAGTTTGATTCAGATGACTTTGTGCTGTTCTATGGTCGTTCAACTCGGTGGTGGAATTATGATGCTGCGGCCAAATCGTTTTCACACTACATCAACTATTACGCGGAAATGAATGTTTACTACTTCACTTTTTCGGCAGGTGGAACTCCGAGGGTCATGGATACGCTTCTTTCAGTTCAGTCGAGCAATCCTTATCAAACGCCCGATGTTTCAGGAAAGGTGATGATGGAAGAAGAGCTTTCTAAACTCGGGACACACTCAGGACGGGAGTGGGTTGGCAGGTTCCTCAACCGGTCGAGCAATTCGACTTCTTTCACAACGCTTCTCAATGGACTCGATCCATTGAAGACAATTCAGTACCGTTACGTCGTTCTCACTCGGTCTTCGACCATCGATACATTTAGAGTTGAAGAGAATGGTCAGACGCTCGGCAATCCAACATTGATGTTCCCGGTGGATGTTACTTCGATTGAAACCAACTTTGCATACAGAAGTCCGGTAGTCACAGCGAATGGGAGTGGAAATCTCCCGGACGGACGAAGATTTCTGCGTTTTATCTTTGGTACACGCAATGACGCCGCAGAAGCTTGGATTGACTGGTTTGAAATTCATTACCGACAGAAGTTAGAGGCAGTGAACGACTTACTGGTGTTTCACTCTGTCGACACGACTGCGATAGTTGAATATTCGCTTTCAAAATTCAGCTCCGGCGAGAAGTTCGCATTTGATGCTACCGATCACTCCAATGTGAAACGTATTACGGAAGTTGTGACGAACCCTGCAGACCCTAGCACCTTGCGCTTCAAGCTCGCGCAAACAGGGGGTGGGGTACGGGAGATCGTTGTCGTTGGTCCGAATGGCTACAAAACGCCGACGAGTGTTCAGCGGCTGCCAAACTCCAACGTACGGGGAATCGTTGAGGGAGCCGAATTTGTGATTGTCTCCCCGGAAGAGTTTCTTGCTGAAGCAATTCGTCTGAAGGGGCATCGAGAACGGGTCAATGCGTTAAGTACGATTGTAGTGAGTACTAGTTCGATCTTCAATGAATACTCATCGGGCGTTGCTGATCCGACAGGTCTCCGCAACTTCCTTCTCGATGCACGTGCGCGTTGGACGAAGAAGCCAAAGTATGTGCTCCTCTTCGGCGATGGACATTACGACTATAAGAATATCCGCTCTACTGTGCGAAATTGGATTCCGCCGTATGAAACAGTGAACACGATCCACCAAATACTAACCTACACAACAGACGATTACTTTGTGCTGTTGGATCCGGCGAATCAAGCTGGCGAACACAGGTCACTTGTTTCACTTCGACTTGGACGGTTGCCGATAAGAAGTCTTGCTGAAGCAAGAGTTGCTGTGGACAAGATCATTCGCTACGAAACAACGGCGCCGTTCGATCCGTGGCGTAATCGTATTACCTTTGTTGCGGATGATGGGCTCACTTCGACACGCGATGACGGGAACATCCACACGTATCAAGCCGATCTTCTGGCTACAACGTTCACTCCCGCAAGTTTTGATCGTCGAAAGATCTACATCGTTGAATACCCGACAGTGAACAGCGCGGTTGGGCGGCGAAAGCCAGAAGCAAACAAAGCCATCCTCGACGCGCTCAACCGAGGAACGCTGCTCATCAACTACACGGGGCATGGGAACACAAAAGTGTGGGCGCACGAATGGGTCTTCACCATGGATGAGTCGATCCCACAACTTCGAAACTCGAGTCGTTTGCCCTTACTTGTTGCGGCTACGTGCGATTTTGCACGCTTCGACAATCCCGATGAACATAGCGGGGGGGAGGAGATGGTAACGATGGAAGGGGGCGGTGCGATCGCCGTTATCTCTGCCGTGCGTGCTGTGTACTCGTTTGAAAATTCGCAGTTCAACAATACGCTCTTTTCTTTCTTGTTTCAGCGCGACTCCTTAGGCAAACCGGTTCGTTTGGGCGATGCAATGTTCTCGACGAAACAGATTCTGAATAGCACGAACGATCTTAAGTATCATCTCTTCGGCGATCCAACACTCACGCTTGCCATCCCAAGGGCGGTCGCAAGTGTTGATAGTGTCAACGGAAATCCTTCCACATCTCCAGTTCAGATCCCGGCCCTTGGTCTTGTGAGAATTTCCGGTCAGTTGAAGCGATCCGATGGAACGAAGTGGTCAAACTTCGCCGGCAGGGGTCTTGTGGAAGTGTTTGACTCGAAACGAAGAATTACTATTCCTCAGTTTCTTTCGTACGATGTGAACGGCAGTCTCTTATATCGCGGAGAGATCTCCGTTACAAATGGCGCTTACCGCGCTGTATTCCCGATTCCCAAAGATGTTTCGTATGATAACAATCGTGCCCGCATCGCCGTTTACGCCTGGAGCGATTCCACCGATGCGATTGGTTACACTGAAAACGTCACCATTGCGGGGACCGATTCAATCGCGATCGCCGACACTGTGGGACCAGTCATCTCGATCTTCTTGGAGGATTACAACTTCCGTCCGGGAGATGTCGTGAACGCAGATCCCCTTCTGATGGTGGATGTTTCAGATCAGAGC
>JANONN010000361.1:0-2903 GCA_031420835.1 Ignavibacteriales bacterium
CTCCTTGAAGAAGATCCTTTGACCTCCGTGTGCTCGGAGTGTCAACCATGAGGAGCGACTCGAGCGCGCCCAGTGCGGATCGTGCCACTCCAATGTTCAGACACTTTATCAAGAGTGCTTGCATGGAAAATCTTCCGCGCGAGGAGACGCTCTTGCGCCTCGGTGTCAAGATTGCCACGGCTCTCATGCGATTGTTCGTGTGAAGGATTCACGCTCGGCGGTGAGTCCGATGCGAGTACCGTTCGTGTGCGGCAAGTGTCACCAAGAGGGGGCGCCAGTCCAAACGCAGCGAACCATTCATCAAGATCATATTCTCGAGAATTACTCCGAAAGCATCCACGGCGAGGGCTTGCTCAAGAAGGGCCTTTCTGTTTCTGCCACGTGCGCATCGTGTCACACTGCGCACCAAATTCTTCCCCATACAGATCCCCGGTCATCCATCGCTCGCAAGAACATCGCGGCGACCTGCGGCCAGTGCCACACGCAGATTGAGGCAGTCCATCGAAAAATCGTGCGTGGCGAGTTGTGGGAGAAAGAGGTCAACGTCCTGCCGGCGTGCGTGGATTGCCACCAGCCACACAAGGTGAGGAAGGTATTTTATGATCAAGGGATGGCGGATCGGGATTGTCTGCGGTGCCATGAGCAAGAAGGAATCAAATCAACTCGTGATGGCAGGTCTCTCTTTGTCAACACAGAAGAGCTTCGAACTTCGCCTCATACGAGAACGGCCTGCAGCCAATGTCACTCGCAAGTCTCCCCTTCGCGTCGGCGGGCATGCGAGACGATTACCAACCCTGTAGATTGTGCCTCGTGCCATGCGGGAGTTGTGGAGCAGTATCAGGGGAGCGTGCACGGCAATGTGCTAGCGCGTGACGATCCGAATGCACCGACGTGCCGCGAATGTCACGGCACACATAACATGCGTGGTAAGCGGGATTCGAAATCTCCCACCTTCCCCACCAATGTTCCGAACCTGTGCGCACGATGTCATCGTGAAGGGCAGAAGGCAGCCGTTCGCTACGTTGGGACGGAGCACCAGATCATCGAACACTACACCGAGAGCATTCACGGCAAGGGACTTCTGAAGAGCGGTCTCGTGGTTACGGCGATGTGCACCGATTGTCACACCGCGCACGGCGAGTTGCCGTCGAAGGAAACACAATCCACAGTGCATCGTGACAACATCGCTGCCACTTGTGGGCGGTGTCATCACGGAATCGAAGAGCAGTTCCGCAAGAGCATCCATTCCAAAGAAGTGTCCGGCTCCACCAAGGAGCTTCCCGTGTGCAGCGATTGCCACAGCGCTCACAAGATTCGAAGGACCGATCTCGATGGCTTTAAGCTGGAGATCATGGATCAATGCGGACGCTGCCACACGCAAATCGCAACAACGTATTTCGACACATACCACGGAAAAGTCTCGCGCCTTGGATACACAAAAACTGCCAAGTGCTATGATTGTCATGGGGCGCATGATATCCTCCCCCTGGAGAATCCAGCCTCCCACTTAAGTCGGGAAAACGTCGTTGAGACATGTCAGAAATGCCATCCCGGTGCAACACGACGCTTCGCCGGTTATCTCACACACGCAACGCATCATGACCCGGAGAAATACCCGTGGCTCTTCTGGTCGTTCTGGGGAATGACCGGACTTTTGATCACCACGTTTGTGCTGGGCGGACTCCACACGATTCTCTGGCTGCCCCGAGCAATCCAAATGCGAAGGGCAAAACGTCGGAAGATAGCCGAACGCTCGCTTGAAAAAAATGACTCAACAAAGGATCAGTAAGTGATGGAACAAACGGTACGGGTTGAAGAACCAAAAACAACGATAGGCGAGTTCTCTCTGGAATCCACCTATGTTGTCCGGTTCTCACGGTTGAATCGCACGTTGCACATTCTCATGATCGTCAGCTTCATCAGTCTTGCACTCACGGGGCTGACGCTAAAGTTCTCGTACACGCAATGGGCTGTCATCATCTCCCACCTTTTCGGTGGATTTCAAACTGCCGGGTATATTCATCGCGTTGCCGCCGTTATCATGTTCGGTGTCTTTATCACACACATCATTGATCTCATACGACTGAAACGAAAATCGTACGGCTCATGGCGTGCATTGCTGACAGGAACCGACACCATGCTTCCAACGAAAAGGGATTTCAAAGAATTCTATCACTCCATGAAGTGGTTCCTCGGATTGGGAGAGCGCCCGCAGTACGGGCGATGGACCTACTGGGAGAAGTTCGACTACTTTGCCGTGTTCTGGGGCGTCATGGTGATTGGCTCGACAGGTCTCATGCTATGGTTCTCCGAGCTCTTCACACTCTTTCTTCCGGGATGGGCGATCAATGTTGCCACAATTATCCACAGCGATGAGGCGCTTCTCGCGACGGGATTCATCTTTACCGTCCACTTCTTCAACACGCATTTGAGACCAGAGAAATTTCCAATGGATCTCGTCATCTTCACGGGTTATCTGACTCTCGAAGATCTCAAAGAAGACCGTCCGGGTGAGTACGAGCAACTGGCGAAATCAGGAGAGCTTCCCGACATGAATGCCCAGCCCTATCCTCCCATCGTCATTCGATCGATCAAGATCTTTGCTTGGACGGCGCTTGGCCTCGGGTTCAGCATGGTCATTTGGATTATCTACGCCATGATCTTTGCCTATCGATAAGAATGGATAATGCAGTTCCTCTTCTGTTCCCACCGGCAAGATAGTTTTTCGAAAAGTGGGAATCTTCTCTTCCCCTTCATTTCAAAGTGGATGATTTTGCATATTCCGTTCATTTTCCGGGTGGTACGCTATTTGAGCAGGTTGCCTCAAAGGAATTACTCTGCCTTACCCCGGCGGAATCGTCTCTTAAGATCGCACGAGGAGCCACATGCCTTTGATTGACTCA
>JANONN010000362.1:0-7944 GCA_031420835.1 Ignavibacteriales bacterium
CTCATCTGGCCGCAACGTGAGTTCAGTTTTACGTTACCGGTGCGGATGGACAGCGGCGAGATGACGATCCTTCAGGCATACCGCATTCAATACAACTATGCGCGTGGCCCGGCGAAAGGCGGCATTCGCTTTCATCCCGATGAAACAGTTGACACCATCCGCGCTCTCGCTGGGTGGATGACATGGAAGACCGCTGTCGTTGATCTGCCTTTAGGTGGGGGAAAGGGCGGAGTCGTCTGCGACCCGCGAAAGATGTCGCAGCGCGAACTTGAGAATGTTGCGCGGGCGTACATTCGTGCCGTCGCACCGCACATTGGAATTGACAAGGATATTCCCGCGCCAGATGTCTATACGAATCCGCAAACCATGGTTTGGATGATGGACGAGTACGAAACCATTATGGGTCGCCATGAACCGGGCGTGTTGACGGACAAGCCGATCCAGGCCGGCGGAACAGAAGGAAGAAGGGATGCCACCGCACGTGGTGGTGTGTTCAATGTGCGTGAAGCATGCAAGATCCTCGGGGTTGATCCGCACGGACGTTATGCGATTCAGGGATTTGGAAATGCCGGACAACGTGCTGCTTTGTTGCATCGTGAGATTCTTGGCGGTGGGAAGCTCATTGCTGTTTGTGACTCACGAGGAGGCATCATGAACGACGATGGCTTCGATCCGCATGAGCTTGTGACGTTCAAGCTGAAGACCGGTTCCGTCGTGGGATTTCCGGGCGCCAAACCGATTTCGCGCGAGTCGGTGTTGGAATTGGATGTTGATGTGCTCTACCCATCGGCGCTTGAGAATGCGATCAATGAAGAAAATGTCCGCAACATCAAGGCGAAGGTGGTGTGTGAGCTTGCAAACGGTCCGACGACGCCGGAGGCAGACCTCATTCTCTATAAGAAGGGGGTTCATGTTATTCCTGATATTCTTGCAAGTGCCGGTGGTGTGACAGTTTCATACTTTGAGATGGTTCAAGATCGCTATTCGTACTTTTGGGATGAGAAGACGGTGCAGGAGCGCTTGGACCAGAAGATCACCAAGGCATATCACACCGTGCAGGAGGCGATCAAAGACAAGAAGGTGCATCCCCGATTAGCGGCAATGGTGGTAGGGGTTGCGCGAGTTGCGGAAGCGTGCAAACTACGCGGATGGGTATAGGATTGAATCTGAATTGAGATTCGCCTATTTTTGGTTCAAATGAATAGGGAGGATGTGCATCATGCCTTTTGTCAAAGAGTCAGTTTGCAGTGTGTGCAAGAAACAATACTTCTGGAAGATCGAGCGCCCGGGCGATGGCTATTGGGACCGCTGGCAGAGCGATGATGGGGACATTCTCGCAAATTGGTTTCTGGCAAACCACCTTTGTTGGGACCATGCCTTTCAGAACATGCCGGTGCAGTTCCGAAAGCGAATTCGAACTGTAGCATATGAGGAGACAGATGCATCAGGAGATTCGGCAGGAGCGGTGTGAGGCAAACGTGATGGCGATTACGATCAGTCGGTTTCGGATTGATCGTTGGCCTTTGTGATGAAGACAATGGAAGGTGTGATCACCATCCGTTCAAATCGTGATCGGCGTTTCGATTCTCCCTTTAACTGTTTTCGGGTAACATCGGTTGCAGCTTGCTCATCTATCAATTGCTTGACAAAGCCCACCATCCCATGGCTGTGATTTCGCCAGGGGATTCTCAAGCCTAACTTTCTCGCCATCCATGTTGTCTTCAGCCAGAGAGGAGTGCGCTCAAAGTCTGATCTTTCGTATGTTTCGAGGTCAAGACTTCTTCCATCGGGCCAATCGTCCCAATAGCCGGTGCCCCAGTCTTCAAGAACGTAGAGTCCGTGCGGCTTAAGGTGGTTGTCGAAGAGATGCCAGAAGGATATTTTTGTCAGTTCGCCTATATGTGAGGCATCGTCAATGATGATGTCAAACCCATCAGGAGCCATTTCGTTGGCGACACGGGAGAGGAATTGTGTGTCAGCTTGGTTCCCCTCAAAAAGGTGAACGCGTTCAGTGGCGGGAAAGTTTTTTGGAAGAGAGATGTCAACGCCGACAATCGTGCCTGAAAGAAAATAGTCGCGCCACAGAAGGAGCGAACCCCCTTTATGAACTCCAAGCTCGAGAAGGACGATGTTTTTGTCAACCCAAGGCTCAAGAATGGGATCATATTGCTCGAGATAGCGAGCGGATATCTTGTCTGAATCGTATTGTTGAAGAGCTAACTGGGAGCTTCGCACAATGTTCTCCTTTGAAGCAAAGTATCACAATTTCCAAATGAAATCAAATAGCCAACGGCAAAGGTTAGAGAACTAATGTCCGACTTTTGGCGTGGGCATGCAGCGCTGAATCAGTCGGACATTTTTCATAGTCTCCTTGTAAAAAGTCCGACATTTGAGCCAGAGGCTCATGAGTCTCAGACGCTCATGAGTCTCAGACGCATATCTTCCCACTTGCCAACGAAATGTCGGACTTGTGGCCGATAACGCACGGCGAAGGTCTGAGGTTCTTGATTCGACAGATTGCTCCATCGCGGTTCACGATGTCGCATTCGTTGCAGCTTCTGAGTATTTCCTCTATATTAACTGCAATCTCACCACCCCATTGGAGGTTCCCGTGAAAACCAGATTCATCTTGTTTCTTCTCATATCAATTACAACGCTCGGGTTGGCACAATCACGCCGAACAATCACATTTGACGATTTGATCGGGCTTGGAAGAATTACTGATCCTCAAATGTCTCCTGAGGGAAGCACTATTACTTTTGTCGTTACGTATCACAACAAAGCGGAGAACACAACAAACAGCAATATTTATCTCGTTCCGTCGAATGGCGGGGAAGTACGACAGTTGACATCCGCAAAGAGAGCGAACCACAGCCCGCGATGGTCGCCTGACGGCAAAACGATCGCGTTCGTTTCAACGCGGGATGACGAGTCACAGATCTGGACGATTCCCGTGGGCGGGGGTGAAGCAAAGAAAGTATCGAGTATCTCCACCGGAGTCTCTGGGCTGCAATATTCCCCGGATGGCAAGTGGTTCGCTTTTGCATCAGATGTTTATCCCGATTGCCTTGACGACGATTGCAACCAGAAAAGGAACGAGCAGATCGAGAAAAGTAAAGTGAAGGCGAAGATGTTCGACAAACTTCCGTATAGGGTCTTCAACTACTGGAAAGATGGAAAACGAAGTCACTTGTTCGTGATGCCAACTGTTGGTGGTAAGACGATTGATCTCACACCCGGTGATTACGATACGCCACCGATTGATCTTGGCGGAAGTTGGGATTATGCGTTCTCGCCCGACAGCAAAGAGATGGTGTTCACACGGAACACCGATCCAATGATCGCCACGAGCACCAACAATGATCTGTTCATCGTTTCGCTCACCGGTGGTACGCCGAAGCGCATCACCGACAACCCGGCGAATGACAGTCAGCCCATTTATTCACCGGATGGAAAGCACATCGTATATCGAAAAATGAATCGTGCCGGGTTCGAGGCCGACCGGAATCAACTCGTTGTCTACGATCGTACATCTGGTAGGCACACAAATCTCACAGAGAAGCACGATTTCAGTGTCGGTGAAGTACGCTGGTCGCCCGATTCGAAATCCCTCCTCTTCAATTCAGACAACAAAGGGAGCGAGTCCATCTTCCGTATCTCATTGACAGATAAGAAGTTAGAGACGGTCATCGAGAAGGGGTACAACCATAATCTTGTTGTAACTCCGGACGGACGTGCTCTCGTCTTTCTACGACAGACGATCAATCAGCCAACGGAAGTTTTTCGGATTGATGTGAACGGAAAGAATCTCCGACAACTCACGTTCATCAATCGCGAACGGGTTGCTCAACTTGAAATGAATCCCATCGAGGATTTCTGGTTTGAGGGCGCCGGTGGGGTGAAAGTCCATGGTTGGTTGGTGAAGCCACCCGCATTTGATGCAGCGAGAAAATATCCGATGATCTATCTTGTTCACGGCGGACCGCAATCACAATGGGGAGATCAATTTCATTTTCGGTGGAACGCGCAGATGTTTGCAAGCCGTGGTTACGTTGTGGGAATGGTCAATCCACGCGGAAGCACAGGCTACGGACAGAAATTCACGGATGAGATCAGTGGTGATTGGGGAGGAAAAGTGTATGAAGATCTGATGATGGGTCTCGACTACATTGTGAAGACATATCGCTTCGTGGATGGTGAGCGACTTGCCGCTGCAGGTGCGTCGTATGGTGGCTATATGATGAACTGGATGTTGGGTCACACGGACAGATTCAAGGCAGTCGTTAGCCATGCGGGAATGTTTAATGCATTCAGCAAATATGGAACGACGGAAGAACTCTGGTTCCCTGAATGGGAGTTCCGTGGTACACCGTATGATAATCCTGAGCTGTACCAGAAATGGTCACCGTTGTATTATGCAAAGAACTTCAAAACGCCGACACTTGTCACGCACGGCCAGCTTGACTATCGTGTTGACGTGAGCGAAGGCTTCCAACTCTTCACTGCGTTGCAACGACTCGGAGTGAAATCAAAGATGCTATATTTCCCCGATGAAGGACACTGGATAGCGAAGCCGCAAAATTCTGAGTTGTGGTATAAGACAGTGCTTGATTGGATTGATGAATACACGAAAGGTCCGAAGGACTCCTTACGGAGGGGACCAGAGAAGACTCTGAATTAGTATCGGCGACGGCTTATGGTCTTGAAGAATCAGACCCAAACCCGAGGCTGTGCAAAAAGTCCTTTGATGTCACTCCCGAATGGTTCTATCGGGAGTCGAGTGCCTGAATTTGTCAATTCTTAGATTCCCGATTACAACATTCGGGAATGACAGCATCCTATTTGTTCGGCTTCGCTGAATGAGGTCGTTGTATTAGATGGGACATACTCAATGCAAAAGATATTACTCGTTCTCTTTCTCTCACTAGTTCAGAGAACATCGGCGCAGACCCAGGTTCCTTCAACCGATATTTATCTCGCTCAGATGTCTCGCGAAAAAGGAGCAGTCCGCGTTCTCTCTGTAGCGAATATTACGAGCCGGGAAGGATACGACAACCAGCCGTCCTTCACTTCCGACGGCGAGAACATCCTCTTCACTTCTATACGAGAAGATTTGCAGGCGGATATCTATCGCTACAATATTCGGACTGCTACGACGTCGCGAGCTATCCAATCGCCGGAGAGCGAATACTCACCAGTAATCACGCCCCACGCGAAGGCCATTTTTGTTGTCCGCGTAGAACTCGATTCCGTACAACGTCTTTGGCAGTTTGATCTCAAAGGGATGAACCCGCGCGTGGTTGTTCCGGAAGTCAAGCCCGTCGGGTATTTTGCATGGGCGAACGAGCAGATCGTTGCTCTGTTCGTTCTTGGTTCGCCGCCAACGCTTCAACTTGCCAGCATAACGACAGGGAAAGCGGAAATCATCGAGAAAGCGATAGGCCGTTCACTCCATAAAATTCCGGGCCAGAACTCGATCAGCTTCGTTCATAAAGTTTCTGATTCAGTGTGGTTCATAAAACGGCTCGACATTGCGGCTCGAACAGTCAGCTCCATCACGACAACTCTTTCGCAGAGTGAAGACTACTGCTGGCTTCCCGATGGATCGTTGCTGATGGGACAGGGTGAAAAGCTGTTTCAATGGAAGCCGCAGGGTCATTGGAGTGAAGTTAGCGATTTGAGGCGGTTCGGTATCCAGAATATCACCAGGCTTGCCGTGAATAGTGCTGGAACGCATCTGGCAATCGTTGGCGTACCTTCTCGGGAGAAGAAATGAGAAGAAAAGGGTTCAATCTGCAATGGCTGCTTTCTGCTCTTCTCACGGTCTTCGTGACAGGCTATTCGCAATCGATCGCCCCGGGTACGACCATCATCGTTGTCCGACATGCTGAGAAAGACACGGCTCAAATAGATCCTGAGCTGTCGCCAGAAGGATACGAGCGCGTCAAAGAACTCACAAGCATGCTGGCATCGGCTGATATCGCGGCGATCTATTCCACCCAATTCAAACGGACGATGAACACCGTAAAGCTGCTGTCCGAGAAACTAGGAATCTCCATCACGATCGTTCCGCATGATCGTAGTCGGACAGTCAAGGAATATTCCGAAGGCCTTACAAAGAAAATTCTTGGTGAGCAAACAGGGAAGACTGTTCTCATTTCCAGCCACAATAACGTAGCCCCTGAAATCATCCGCGCTCTCGGCATCCCCGATCCACCCACCATTGACGACAGCACGTATGATGACCTCTTTGTAGTCTCGAAGCAATCCAACAGCACGGCGTCTCTTCTTCGATTGAAGTACGGGAAGAAAAGCGGTTAGAGCTTTTGTCAAAGACGATTCGAAGTCAGTCATTTCTCCAATCATGCAAGAGTCAATAGCTGTGAAATTTGATGCCCAAACCTCGACCCCGTGAGACAAACTATCAACTCATCTGGAACACCGTTCGCTTCATCCCAAAGGGACGGGTTGCTACCTACGGTGAAATAGCGGAGCAGATGGGCTTGCCGGGCCAAGCGCGCCTTGTTGGGTATGCCCTCCACAATCTTCCACACAATTCATCCGTGCCGTGGCATCGTGTCGTGAATCGCCTTGGAACGATTTCTTTTCCAAAAGAGTCTCCAGGCTGCATTCTGCAGAAGAAGCTTCTTCAAAGTGAAGGTGTGGAATTTTATCGTGAGCGAATTGACTTGAAGAAATTCGGATGGATGTTGGGAAAAAGCAAGCACACGAGGCCGTGATCTGTTCAACTCCTATGGAGTTGGTGTCTGGTTGTGGGTAGCTTCTCTAGAAATGTTTCACTCCTACGGAGTCACTTGGGTTTTCATCCGAGTCGGACATTGAGTGTGCCCGATCCGCAGAGTGACATGCGGAGTCGAAATCTGGTTTTGGGATGTTCTCTGGAAAGATTCAACTCCTACTGGGTTCCCCGATTTGAGAAATGTAATAGCTCCGAAGGAGCTTTACGTCTATAGATCTGGTCCCTCAAGACGAATGGAACTCCGTAGGAGTTCAATCAGCCCGAAATTGCCTGTCTGAACAGAAACAGCGATATTGAACACACGCAGAGAATCAAACTTAAGCCAACTTTCTGGAGGAATCATGGAAACGCGAATTGAACGCGACTCGATAGGCGAGCGAAACATCCCAACTGACGCCTACTACGGTGTGCAAACTGCAAGGGCACTCGAAAACTTTCCCATCAGTGGACTGAAACCAAAGCCGGCATACGTTGAGGCGACAATTCATATCAAGCGCGCGGCGGCTGCCGTTAACAAAGAACTTGGGTTACTGGATCCGAAGATTGCGGATGCTGTTCTCAAAGCGGCCGATGAAGTATTGAGCGGAAAGCTGCGCGAATGGTTTGTCGTGGATGTGTATCAAGCGGGCGCCGGAACGTCGCACAACATGAACTGCAACGAGGTGCTCGCCAATCGCGCCATCGAAATCCTCGGCGGGGAGAAAGGGGATTACAAGATGGTCAGCCCGAACGACCATGTGAACATGGCGCAATCCACGAACGACGTGTGTCCAACGGCTATCCGCATTGCTGCACTGATGGAAGTGCGCACACTGTTGCCTGTTATGGAGAAGCTTGAGAAGTCCTTCATACAGAAGGGGAAAGAGTTCGACAACATTGTAAAGTCGGGGCGGACACACTTGATGGATGCAACGCCGGTTCGGTTGGGACAGGAGTTCACTGCGTACGGAGTGAATGTGCGAAAACACCGTCAAGCAATTGAACGTGCGGGTGAAACATGCAAGGAACTCGGCATCGGCGGAACGGCAGTCGGCACAGGATTGAATGCACATCCGAAATTCCGTCCGATGATGGTGGAGCAGCTAACGAAGCAGATCGGGCTTCAATTCACGATGGCGGAGGATTACTTTGAGGCGATGCAGAGCTTGCGACCGATGGTGGAGCTATCGAGCGCTCTCCGAAAC
>JANONN010000363.1:0-15879 GCA_031420835.1 Ignavibacteriales bacterium
TAGGAACGACCTTTTCCACGTGTGTCGTTCATACCGTCCACGCAGAACGGTCGTCCCGATGGGACTTTCAACAAGGTTACAGAGTTCTTTTACCATAAGTTCATCCCTACGGGATTTTCGACCACATCAACGAATTGCGTAACATCACTTAGTAATTGATGTTACGCACCAAAAAAATCAACCGTCATTCCCGCACGTTTTAGGCGGGAATCCCCGCCTGCGTCGGGCAGGTATGAAAATGGATGCCCGACTAAAGCATTCGGGCATGACATCCTTATTATTAGAGACATCTGAAAATTGTCTACAAACCGTTGAAACGGTTACAAGGTGAAGAGGTTTTTGGGTAACCCACGACTTAATTCGTGGGTTACCGACAAAAAAAGAAGAACATAAACTGTTTCAACAGTTTCAGCATCTGCCGTAAACTAGTTTTTCAGAAGTCTCTTTTACTATGTCTTGCTTGTGCCGTGCGTAACATCCGTTAGTAGCGATATTGGATTCTCAACGTAAGGACATTGTCTTTCAAATCACGCACGAAGGGAGAGAGAGTTCCAGCTGCGAGCGGATGAACATTCTCATTTCTTACCACCTCATAGTAGGCGCTCAGTTTCACGTTCGCATCCCAATGGTAGAGCCAACCGAATCCCAGTGTTGCAAAACTGACATCGGCGGTAGTAAAGTTGGCGCCCGACGCGCCGATGTTTGTGCCGGAGGCGCGAGTGTTAGGATCATAAACGTCGTACTTTACAACGAACTGGTGGTCAAGCCCGACGTTTTGGACATAGTAAACATACCATCCGCGAAAACCCCGGATGTATGCGTCTGCAGTTGGTTGAGAAGTTGGACTCGCGGAGGATGTTGCAGTGCCGGGTTGACTGCCCGTCAAATACTCTCCACGCAGCGTCATTCCGCCAATGAGTGGGATGTCATAATACATTTGGGCATCCACGCCGACGTACGAGCGCCGTGCGCTTGCCCCAATGTTAGTTGCGGATGAGTCAACGCCGAAACCCTTTACCCCTGATGGAAGCAAGCCGGAAGTGTAAACATACTTTGTTGCTTGCCGCACGCCGCCGAGATAGACCGAGCCACCAAGGTCAATTTCAAGGCCTATCTGTTGGAGTGGAAACTGCGCCGAGAGTCTGCCAATGAAATCCTTCCGCGAGTCGAAGTCATTTGCCGTTGGGCCAGTGCCGTTGAATATGCCCGCATCAAGTCGAAGGAAGTCGAGACCAGCCGTTTGGGGTGTCACGCTCAACTTCACGCCGAGGTCTCGTTCTCCCGGGAACAACGTCTGATAGATTCGGGATCGTTCGGGCGATTCGCGGTTTCCAGAAGAGTACTCGATTTCAAATCCGAAGGGACGATTGAATATCCCCGCGGTCAGTGTCAGAGTCCGAAGCCACGGCTCGGTCATTTGTGCGTAGGCATCCTTGATTCCTACGCCCCCTTGTGTGACGTCAATCTGTAAGACGTACTGTGTCAAATCATTATCATAAGTGACCTTCATGCGACCACGTCTGACCGAGAATCGTTGGTGAACGTTTGGCGCAAAGTTCCCACCAGCGAAAGAGACCTGCCCGGCACTTTCTGCGGCTTGGAATTGTGTTTGGATAAGTCCTGAGAGTTTGATCTTCTTAAGCCCATCAACGGTCGTTTTCGTTTCAAGGAAGTTTTCCGTGAGATTCTCTACTTGGGCACGAAGATTGGAGACCTCGTCGCGAAGAGCAGTGTAGGATGTTTCCGGTGCCGAGCTAGTCCATTGTTCTTTGGAGGCCAGAATGAGACTTTTCGTTTGGATCTGTGCAACAACCGCCGAAGGTAGAACGAACACAATCGTCACTGCAAACACGATTGACTTGATGAGATTCACAGTTGTCCCTTTTTTTGGTTTCATTGTTGGTCGCACAAAGATACACATGTGCCGTTACCAGGGATTAAACGGTGTGTTAAGAAATTATTAACAAGGGAAATTGGGGGGGGGAACTACCTAACGGCAGCCTTCACCTGGCGTAGGCGCGATAGCGCCGAAGTCCAGTGGAAGGCATTGTTATGCGCTGCGTCGCTTAGTTTTTGTATTAAACTTTGGCTTGTGTTTTTCTACTAAATACTCTTCGATTTCAGTTCGTCCAAATGGAACTGGTACAACTACCACATGTAGTGTTTCCATGTATTCATTAACCTTCTTCTCGATTGATTCAGGGAATTTTCTTTTTGATGTCGCTTTCGCATAACCCTTGATACGTGAAAATAACTTATCTCCGATATTGCGCCTCAAAGTGTGATTTACCGTACGACGGACATCTCCCATTCTTGCTTTTAGAGACCCGCTTTCACCAACATAGACAACTTTGTCCTTTCTGAAGAAGACGTAGATGCCAGCATCAGGGGCTATTTGATTTGCCCATTTCGTAGATCCATCAAATTGTTTTCTGTTGGATTTCTGGAATACGATTTCTTCATATTCCGTTAATATTTTATCGATATCCATTTTTTTACGCATAACAACGGGTCAACGAAATGCGGCCATTACATCTTCAATGTGAAGGAGAAACTTGTGCCTTGGCCCACTTGGCTTGAGACTTCAACTCTACTTCCGTGTGCATCAATAATATGTTTCACGATCGCAAGTCCGAGCCCTGTCCCACCGGCTTCGCGGGAACGCTCTTTGTCAACGCGATAGAATCTCTCGAAGATTCGGGGGAGGTCTTCCTGTGGCATGCCAATACCGGTGTCGGCGACGGAAACTCGCACTCGCTCGCCGCTGTCTGTGCAGCTGATGGTGACGGTTCCACCTTGCTTGTTGTATTTGATCGCGTTATCAATCAGATTGTTGAGAGCCTGCCTCAATTTCTCTCTGTCGCCGAGAACTTCCACATCGTCGGTGTTGAAAGTTTGAAGTACCAATGCCACGCGCCGTCGTTCGGCTGTAGACTCATGATCGCGCACGACAGTTTCAAGAAATTCGTTCAGCCGGAAGTAGCGAAAGCTCATTTTCATTTCGCCCGACTCAATACGCGAAATCTCGATCAGATCATTCAGGAGTGTATTCAATCTCGTGGCGTGCGCGTAGGCCTTCTCTAAGAAATCGCGACTCACAGATGGATCGTCAATGGCTCCGTCGAGGAGAGTTTCGAGGAATCCCTGGAGGGAGAAAATTGGTGTGCGCAGTTCGTGCGAGACATTGCCAAGGAACTCGCTCCGGACTTGCTCGAGCTTTCGAAGCTGGACGACATCCGCCTTCAGCTTATCAACAAGTTCGTTGACCGTTTGGGCCAGGCGGCCGATCTCATCTTGTGAAGTCACTTCAATATGCGTATCGAGATTCCCGGCCCGGATCTCCTCAACCCGTTCAGCGATTTCGGTCAATGGCTTCGAGATGCGTCGGGATATGAATACACTTGCGACAAACACGAGAAGGAGCACAAAAAGTCCGGCAAGCAAAATATTAAATCGAATTTCGCGAATGACCATTTGAACTCTCTCAACTGGCATTGCAAGTCGGATAAATTCGGGATGACGTCCAAGAATGCGTGGGTGATCATTCGGTATTGCCTTGGCGACGTACAGAAAGTCTTTTGCTACCATTACACTATGGCGGATATCGCTTCCACGTCGCAATCGCTTTGCCTCCTGAACTTCCGGCCTCTGAAGATGGTTGTCAACTTGAGCGAGCCTGTCTAATGGCACATCGGAATCAAGAAGAACGACGCCCGCCGAATCAATCAGTGTGATGCGTACATTGCTCCTTGTGGCAAGGTCTCTCACAAACCGATCAATCTCATCGAGTGACTTGCCGCTCATCTGCGAGACGGAAACCAGCACCATATCCGCTTCTGTGCTCAACTCATCGACGAGGAGGCTTTTGAAGTACGACTCGAGTTGGATGCTTGAGATCACTCCGACACTGATAATCACGCCGACTGCGAGAAGGATATAGGTGAGCGTTATCTTTGAGCGGATTGTCTTCATAACGAGCGGAATCTGTACCCAACTCCCTTCACGGTTTCGATTCGATCTCCGTACTTCCCAAGTTTTTCCCGAATGCGTCGAATGTGTACGTCAATCGTACGATCACCGACAACAACATCGCTCCCCCACACGGCACTAAGGAGTGTATCACGAGTAAGAACGCGATCCGGATGCTTCAAAAGATACACTAAGGTCTCGAATTCCTTTTTGGGAAAGAAGATCTCCTTTTTGTTGATCGTCACCGTATAGTTCGCAACATTTACTTCGAGTTGTTCAAGGCGGAGGATTTCAGCTCGTCCATTCTCTTTGTGGAAGGCGTTGTCTCGCCGGCGTAACACGGTCTTGATCCGTGCGAGAAGCTTACGTGGGCTGATCGGCTTGACGATGTAATCTTCAGCTCCAAGTTCAAGTCCGACAACCTCATCAACCTCCGCTCCTTTGGCCGTCAGGAATATAACGGGGATTGATGATGTCTTATCGTCACGTTTGAGTTGTCTGCACACTTCCCATCCGTCTGTTTCGGCCATCATCACGTCAAGAACGATCAGGTCGGGTGCTCGAAGCGCTTGCTCCAGGGCACGGCGGCCATTGTTCGCAGTCAACACCTCGTATCCTTCTTTCTCCAAATTATACTTCAGAAGGTCGAGGATGTCTTTTTCGTCGTCAACGACAAGAATTCTTTTTCGCATGGGTCGTCTGAATAAATGTATGGACAATATAGCAAACTGAACTATCAAAGGACACGAAAGGCCGCGATGATAGTAGCTGATGTTACGCAAAACGAAAAAGAACAACTGTCATTCCCGCACGTTTCAAGCGGGAATCTATTTAAGAGATGCCCGATTCACCCCGTGAGATAGCCAAATGAAAACGAGCGATCATGACGTTTGGACAATTATCTCACGGGGTAAAAGCATTCTGGCATGACATCCTTATTTTTGGTAATTGATATTCAAGGGTCTCTTTGCTATCTTGGCAACAGTTTGAGCGACCAATCAGCTTGTCGGCAGGCAGGCGGTCGCTTTTTTTGTGCCTATGCAATCCTCATCAGCCATATCCCAGCCAGTCCGAGTTAGATTTGCTCCGAGTCCAACCGGATACCTTCACGTTGGTGGTCTGCGTACTGCCCTTTACAACTATCTTTTCGCTAAGCACCATAATGGAAAGTTCATTCTTCGCATTGAGGATACCGACCAGAGCCGTAAAGTGGAAGGCGCGGTTGAAAGCTTGATCTCTGCGTTGGAATGGGCCGGCGTGCATTATGATGAAGGTCCGGGAAAAGACGGAGGCTTCGGTCCCTATGTACAATCTGAGCGTTTGAAGACCTATCATCGGTATGCCGCACAACTTGTCGAGCATGGGAATGCTTATTATTGTTTTTGTACTCAGCAGCGTCTTGAGGATCTACGAGAGCGGCAAAATGCGCAGAAGATTTCGCCTGCGTATGACCGACGCTGCCGCGACATACCGAAAGAAGAAGCAGCGCGACGCAAGGACTCCGGTGAATCGTGTGTCGTTCGAATGAAAGTTCCTATCAGCGGCGACCTGACGTTCGAGGATCGCATCCGTGGAAAGGTAACCATCGCGCACAAGGTTCTTGACGATCAAGTATTGATCAAGTCGGACGGCTTCCCTACGTATCACTTGGCCGTCGTCGTTGATGATCACCTGATGCAGATCAGCCATGTGATTCGCGGTGAGGAGTGGCTGTCGAGCACACCGAAGCACATCATGTTGTATCGTTACTTTGGTTGGAATGTGCCACAGTTAGCACATCTCCCACTGTTGCTCAATCCGGACAAGAGCAAGCTCAGCAAACGGCAAGGAGATGTTGCGGTCGAGGATTATCGTTCTAAGGGTTACTTGAAAGAAGCGCTCATCAACTTCGTCGCGTTCTTAGGTTGGAATCCGGGAGATGAGCGAGAGATCTTTACGATGGATGAGTTGATCAAGGAATTCTCACTCGAACGCGTGGGGAAGGCAGGAGCGGTCTTCAACGTCGAAAAGCTAAATTGGTTGAACTTTCAGCATCTCCGCAGAAAGACCGACTCAGAAGTTTTGACGATGGTCAAGGAGGAACTGACGCGTTGGGCTTTGGACAACTCGAAATTCACTGACGATTATCTGTTGATGGTGATCGGTGCGATGCGGGAGCGCGTGTCGTTCGCAAAGGATTTTGTGGAGAAGAGTCCATACTTCTTCAAACCGCCCGAAGAGTATGATTCTGATGTAGTCAAGAAGAGATGGAAGCCAGAAACACCGGAATACCTGAAGAAACTCTCCGACGAGTTTTCCCAACTGAACGAGCCGAGAGAAGATGAGTACGAAGCGGTCCTTCACCGAACGGCGGAGGCTCTCAAGGTGAAACAAGGCGAGTTGATCCATCCATTGCGGCTGGCAGTTTCCGGAATGGGCACCGGACCGGGGCTGTATGATATTCTGTTTATCATCGGTAAGGATGAAACAATGCGGAGAATTAGGACAGCGGTAGAGAAACTAACGGGGCGCTAGAAAAGAACGGTCGGAGATCAATGCAAGTGAATGTCCCGTAGGGGGAAGATGTTTCTTAGCTCCAGATAAGGCAAAAACGTCAAGCTCCGTAAGGAGCGACATATCGCTCCGATGGAGCTCGAACCAATTCTTTTGCGCATGTCATAAACATTAGGCTCCTACGGAGCCTTTTCGAAGGAAGTCTTAGTAGTTACTCATTGACTATGGAAACGCGCAAAGATTCAGAAAACAAAAGTGAATCGTCATCGCGGAGAAACTTTATTCGTGACATCATAGACGATGATTCGAAGACGAACAAGCACGGGGGCCGGGTTCGCACGCGCTTTCCACCTGAACCGAACGGCTATCTTCACATTGGACACGCGAAGTCGATCTGCCTTAACTTTGGGCTTGCGCGCGACTACAACGGACTGTGCAATCTCCGGTATGACGATACAAATCCCACGAAGGAGGAACAAGAGTACGTCGAGTCCATCAAGCGGGATGTGCACTGGCTCGGATTCGATTGGGAAGAGCGTGAGTATTACGCTTCGGATTACTTTGAACAACTCTACGAGTACGCCGTCAAGCTGATCAAGAAAGGAAAGGCGTACGTTTGCGACTTGAATGCAGATGAGGTGCGGGAGTATCGCGGCACACTGACTGAGCAGGGAAAGAATAGCCCCCACCGAAGTCGAACGATCGAGGAGAACGTAGATCTCTTTGAGAGAATGAGGAAGGGAGAATTCGCCGATGGCTCACGCACCCTTCGCGCGAAAATCGACATGGCATCGCCGAACCTGAATATGCGTGACCCCGTGATGTATCGCGTTCTGCGAGCGACGCATCATCGGACGGGCGATACGTGGTGCATCTATCCCACGTACGACTGGGCGCACGGGCAATCGGATTCGATCGAGGGGATCACGCATTCGATTTGCACGCTGGAGTTTGCTGATCATCGCCCGCTGTACGATTGGTTTCTCAACGAGCTTGAGATCGATCATCCTCAACAGATCGAATTTGCGCGACTGAATTTAACATACACCGTCATGAGCAAACGGAAGCTCCTGCAGCTCGTCGAAGAGAAATACGTAAGCGGATGGGATGATCCACGCTTGCCAACGATTTCCGGTTTGCGCCGCCGCGGCTATTCACCGGAATCTCTTAGGCTCTTTGCCGAGCGCATTGGTGTTGCACGAAGCGAGAGCACGGTAGAAGTCGCCCAACTCGAAGACTGTGTACGGGATGATCTTAACAAACGTACGGCTCGTGTAATGGTAGTTCTGAGGCCGCTCAAGCTGGTCATCGAGAACTATCCCGAAGGATCTGTCGAAGAGCTCGATGCAGTCAATAATCCAGAAGATGCTTCGATGGGTGTGCGCAAGGTTTCGTTCTCAAGAGTCCTGTATATCGAGCACGATGACTTCCGTGAGGACCCGCCGAAGAAATACTTCCGGCTTTCTCTGGGCGCAGAAGTACGATTGCGATATGCCTACATCATCAAGTGCACGGGGGTGGTAAAGGACGAGAAGACGGGGGAAATCATCGAAGTGCGTTGCACGTACGATCCTCAGACACGCAGCGGTTCAGACCAGAGCAGAAAGAAAGTGAAGGGAACGATCCACTGGGTCTCTGCACAACACGCGCTGAATGTCGAAGTGAGATTATATGATCGGCTCTTCACCGTTGAAGATCCGGGTGGAGATAACTGGAGGGACTTAATCAATGCTCATTCACTCGATATTGTGAGGCAATGTAAAGCCGAGCCGAGCCTGGCGAATGCGAAAGCGGAGGATCGCTTTCAGTTTGAGCGACTTGGTTACTTCTGCGTGGATAGCGATTCGACTGCGGGTAATCTCGTATTTAATCGGACGGTCACGTTGCGTGACACGTGGGCGAAGATTGAGAAGAGATGATCTGTGGCGTAGTGAATGCAGATTTTGCGTCTTGTGAGTCGGTTCTCTATATTGACAACTGTTCGCCGTCCAAACTATAGACACCATTGATCCCGTGCCATCCTCAAAGAAATCCTTCGATGTGATTCGACTCAAGAATGCGGTTTTCTACGCCTATCACGGTGTGCTCTCCGGTGAGCAAAGTCTCGGCGGGAAGTTCGAAGTGGATGTTGATCTCTTTTGCGATCTCTCGAAAGCTTCCACCAGTGATTCGCTTCAGCAAACCGTTGATTATGAACGCGTGTACGATACGATCCAGAATCTTGTCACGAAGAAAAAGCATTTTCTTCTCGAGTCCGTCGCCGGCGTCATCGCTGATGGCATGTTGAAAAACTTCAAGAAGGTTCGAGGCGTTGTGGTGAGAGTTCGAAAACCGCACCCACCGATCAAGGGTGTCGTGGATTACGTGGAGGTCGAACACTCGAAGTGGCGAGCCTGAATGATCGTGTGTTCATAGGATTGGGATCGAACCTCGGGGATCGGATTCACTTTCTTCAAAAAGGGATTACTGCGCTTGAAGCGATCCCGATGACCCATGTTGTTTCAGTATCGAGCGTCTATGAAACCGAGCCTGTCGGTCTTGAAGAGCAGCCGCCGTACCTCAATGCCGTTGCCGAAGTACAGATGTTCATAGATCCAGTCGAGCTTGTGACAATGCTCAAGGCGATTGAAGAACAGATTGGGAGAACAGAATCGATTCGATGGGGCCCGCGCGAAGTTGATCTGGACCTTCTTTATTACGGTGAGAGGATTCTGCGTGAAGGGATGTGCATCATACCCCATCCTGAAATTACCAATCGGAGATTTGTGCTAGTTCCATTGGCTGAGATTGCCGCAGATTTCATTGATCCGTCTCGCGGTCTTCCGATCAGAGAAGTACTTGCGCACTGCGCGGATACGAGTGGAGTTGTAAGAACAGAATACAAATTGGAATACCATCATACGGAGTCCTAATTGCAGGTCCCACGAACGGAGATTCGTCATATCGCAATCGAAGGAGTCATTGGTGCAGGAAAGACTTCCTTGGCGCGACGCTTGGCGGAGCGGCTTAGCGGCCGGCTTCTGCTCGAACAGTTTGAAGAGAATCCGTTTCTCCAAAGATTCTATGAAGACACTGAACGATTCGCCTTCCAGACGCAGATATTCTTTTTGCTCAGCCGTTATCGCCAGCAACAAGAACTATTTCAGGCGGATCTTTTCCATGATTATGTCATCTCCGACTATATTTTTGAGAAGGACAAGATTTTCGCCTATCTGAATCTACAGGACGACGAGTTGAAGTTGTACGAGACGATCATGGGTGCGTTTGAGAAGAACATTCCCGCGCCCGATCTTGTTGTGTATCTGCAATCGAGTGTCGAGCGATTGATGAACAACATTCGTCAGCGTGGGAGGAAGTACGAAGAGAGTATGTCGGAAGAGTATATCAAAGAGCTGAATGAAGCCTACAACTACTTCTTCTTTCGGTACAAGTCGTCGCCGCTTCTCATCGTTCGAGCGACGGATATTGATTTTGTGAACAAGGAGGAAGATTTCGAAGATCTGGTAGAGCAAATCTTTCGGCCAAACAAAGCTCCGGTAGAATATTACAGTCCGGTTCGAAAAGCGACATAGCGGCATGACACGACTCGTCATTCTTGCCATTGTCTTCTACATCGCGTTCAGGTTGTTTCTCTGGCTGTTCAGGATGTTCGTTCTGCCGTTTCTCCAGCCTCGACCGCCGCACTCTCAATCGCCTTCGAGCACTTCTCAACAACAGCAACCCTCCATCGATCCCGGCAAGATTCAAGATGCGAAGTTTATTGATCTTCCTCCCGATGTGAACGATGAATCAAAGTAACTATTCCTACTTCACATCGCCGTCTATTTTGATTGAACAAATACTTTTCCTTTGCTATATTGACCCGACTTTTTGTTGGCAATTCGAAAAAACTTCCTTATGACTCGTGATTATATACAAGAACTCGGCAAACATATCGGTGAAGAAGTTACCTTGCAAGGATGGCTCTACAACAAGCGTTCGAGTGGAAAGATCAGGTTCTTGCTCTTACGTGACGGCACAGGCATCGTCCAATGCGTGCTGGTTAAAGGCGTTGCGCCTGATGAGAGTTACGAGAAGTTTGATGAGTTGACCCAAGAATCCTCATTGACGGTCACAGGCAAAGTTCGAAAAGACGACCGAGCGCCCGGAGGATATGAGATCGAAGCAGCGAGCGTGAAGATCTATCAGATCGCCAAAGAGTATCCGATCACCCCAAAAGAACATGGCGTAGAATTCCTTGCAGACCGACGACACTTGTGGCTTCGCTCATCTCGCCAGCATGCGATCTTGCGTGTGCGGCATCGCATCATCAAAGCGATCAGGGACTTTTTTGATGGCCGCGGCTTCACGTTGGTTGATTCCCCCATCTTAACTCCCAACGCCGCCGAAGGCACCTCGACGCTTTTCGAAACTGAGTATTTCGACCTTGGCAAGGCGTATCTGACTCAATCAGGTCAACTCTATGCCGAAGCAGGAGCGATGGCATTGGGGAAAGTGTACTGCTTCGGACCAACCTTCCGCGCCGAGAAATCAAAAACGCGAAGGCATCTTTCCGAGTTTTGGATGGTCGAACCGGAAGTGGCATTCTTCGATCTGAACGATGATATGGAATTAGCGGAGGAGTTTCTCGAATACGTCGTGCAGACCGTGTTGAAGGAGTGTGTGGAGGAGCTTAAGGTGTTAGAGCGAAACACCAAGTTGTTGGAGAGTGTGAGAAAGCCATTACCGCGGATTTCGTACGATGAGGCAGTAGGGATTCTTAAGAAGAAGGGGATCAACTTTGAGTGGGGGAACGATTTTGGTGGAACGGATGAGACGGTGATCTCGGAGCAATTCGACCGCCCCGTGATAGTGCATCGGTATCCCGCTAAGATCAAGGCGTTCTACATGAAGCGCGACCCGGAAAATCCTGAATTAGCTCTGGCGATGGATGTGCTAGCCCCGGAAGGGTACGGAGAGATCATCGGTGGGAGTCAACGTGAGGATGATTTCGAAATGCTTCAGACGCGCATCAAGGAACATGGCCTCCCCCAAGATGCATTCGAGTGGTATCTTGATTTGCGTCGCTATGGGAGCGTTCCGCATTCTGGCTTCGGATTGGGCTTAGAACGGACGGTGGGATGGATTTGCGGCTTGGATCACGTGAGAGAAACGATCCCCTTCCCAAGAATGATCTACCGGTTTACACCTTAAATCGAGGAGAAAATACGATGCTTACCATGCAAGGGACATACAAGAAGGGAGCGATTAGGATTAGGAAGAGGCTCAAAGAAGGAACGGAAGTAACCGTCTTGGTACCCGAAAGAACCGGCAAAAAGCTTACGAGGGAGGAATACCTTGTGAAGTTGGATGAGTTGGAAGGAAGCTGGGCTGGCAACAAGAGAATTGAAAGCGCCTTCAAAGAGGCAAGAGAAGTATGGAAAAAGTGGAAGATCCAAGAATTGTCGTAGATACCGACATTGTGATTGAGTTCTTTAGAGTTAAAGAAAAGGACCGATCAATCCTCAAGAGACTTCTTCGAAGGAACAAGAGCTGCTCGACGAGTGCAGTGACGCTTTTTGAGTTTGCGTATGGTGCCCATTTAGGTCAACTTGAAGAAAGTTCATGGGAGCTAGTGTTTCAGGGAGTTGAGATCATCCCTGTTGATGAAAGCATAGCGCGGCGGGCAGCAAAAGTTGCTTCGCACCTCCGCCTTGCAAATTTGGATATTGGGTTCCGAGACAGCATCATCGCCGCTACGTGTATGCAACATAACCTCCAACTTGCAACGAAGAACACAAGACACTTTTCTAGGTTGAAGGGGCTGAAGCTCTTGAACCTTTCAACACTCTAACCGCGATGCTGAAAATAACCAATCTTCGAAAAGAATTTGACACAGTCCGTGCGGTGGACGGCGTTTCGCTTGAGGTTGCTCAAGGCGAAGTGTTCGGACTTCTTGGTCCGAATGGCGCCGGCAAGACCACGACCATCCGAACGATTCTTAATATCATCGAACCCGATAGCGGCGAGATCACCTTCGACGGTAAGCCGTTCACTGAAGAATTGTGGAACACGATCGGCTACCTTCCCGAAGAGCGCGGACTTTACAGAAAGAGCAAAATCATCAATACGATCTTGTATTTTGCTTCGCTCAAGGGGATGAGCGACCGCGATGCAAGGCCGAAAGCGCTGGAGTGGTTGGAACGATTCGGTCTGAAGGATCGCGCCAACCAGAACATCGAGGAACTCTCCAAAGGGAATCAGCAGAAAGTTCAGATCGTCATTTCCATCCTTCACAATCCCAGCCTCCTCATACTTGACGAGCCGTTCGCCGGGCTTGATCCTGTCAATCAAATCCTGCTGAAAGATATTCTTCTTGAGATTCGTCAGAGAAACACAGCAGTGATTTTCTCGACGCACCAAATGGATCAAGTTGAGAAGATGTGCGATAACATTTGTCTCATCAACAAGGGTCGTCCTGTCTTGAGCGGCTCGTTGCGAGACATCAAGAAGCGTTATGGGAAAAATTACGCCCGCTTGGAATTTGATGGCGACGGTAGCTTCTTGAAGGAACTCTCCTTCGTCAAGAAAGCCGACGTGTATCAAAACTATGCAGAGCTTGAGTTGGCGAGTGAAGCAAACGTGAAGGAGCTTCTTTCGAGCACAAATGGTCGTGTGAGTCTGCGGAAGTTTGAGCTGATGGAGCCGTCGCTCAATTCTATCTTCATAGATGTCGTTGGCGGTGTGCCTGCAGGCCAGAGTGCGTTTCCGCACGCAGGCGTGCCACAGCAGAAGGAGCCTGCATGACGAAGGCGCTCGCCGTCGCAAAGTGGGAGTTCATGGAGAAGGTCAAATCGAAGGCCTTCATCATCGGGTTGGTCTTGATGCCGGTGATCATCCTCATCTTTGCGGTGCTTCCCGGTTTGCTGGCGTCGAAGCCGGACGATAGTCCCATCGTTATCGGTATTCTTGATGAGACGGGGAGGATTTTTGAATCCCTTCGCTCAAGATTGGAGGAGCGATACAAACTTCCTGACGGTCGGCCGAACTACATTCTCAAAGATCTCCGGAACGGTGGTGACATCCCGCAACTTAAGCTTATTGCAACAGAGATGGTGATCAGTGGAGAGATCGAGGGATTCTTCACTATTCCTTCAACCGTTGCTGACAGTGGAAAAGTTGAGTATCGAGCGCAAAACGTGGTGAACTTCCGCATCGCGAGCAGATTTTCAAAAGCAGTTGAAGATATCATCGTTGAGAATCGTCTCGTGAAGGACGGTTACGATCCAAATCGGATTCGAACGTTGCTCGCCGACGTTGATGTCAAGTCCATTAAGCTCTCGAGCAAAGGGGAAGAGACTGAATCGGGATTTCGCGAAGTGTTCTTCAGTGCGTACATCTTTATCATGGCGCTGATGTTTCTTGTGCTGACGAGCGGTCAACTCTTGATTCGCAGCGTGGTAGAAGAGAAGACGAACCGCGTCATTGAAGTCTTGCTTTCGTCATGCTCGGCAAGAGATTTGATGGTGGGGAAGATTCTTGGGCTGAGCGCGCTCGGCTTGTTGCAAGTGCTGTTGTGGGGAGCAATCGGACTTGCAGTCACATTGAAGACGGAATCGAATTTGTTCGTCACGGAGAATCTCTTACTCTCGGCAATTTACTTTGTTCTTGGCTATATCATGTATGCGGCGATCTTTGTCGCAGCGGGATCTCCAGTCACGACCGAACAAGAGGCTCAGCAGCTTACCAGCTACGTGAGCTTGTTGTTAGTATTCCCGCTCGTGCTCGCAATTCCTGCTATGCAGAATCCAGATTCGACGCTTATCAAGGTCTTGACGTTCATACCGATCCTCACGCCGGCATTCATGTTGCTCAGAATGCCGATTCAGATGCCTGCGACGTGGGAGATCATTGCAACGATTAGTCTGCTGGTGATCTCGGCGGTCGCGCTCATGTGGATAGCAGGGAAAATCTTCAGGATCGCCATTCTGGTCTATGGAAAGAGACCGACAGTGCGGGAATTGATACGCTGGTTACGAACAGCATAACCGATAATGTTCTGAATTGATCCGGACTCCCCCTTGTGAATTTTGAAACGATCTTCTTTTACGTCTTTGCTTTCCTTGCGATCGGCACGGCGCTGATGGTGGTCACAAGCCGCAATCCTGTGAACGCAGCGCTCTATCTTATTCTACACTTTTTCGTTCTTGGAGGTATCTACCTTACCCTGCAAGCTCAGTTCATTGCGGTGATTCAGATTCTCGTGTACGCGGGGGCGATCATGGTGCTCTTCCTGTTCGTCATCATGCTGTTGAATCTACGGGACGAGCGTTCACTGAAGGAGGCGATCACATCCAAGAAAGTGGTGGCATCGAGCCTCAGTCTCGCGCTGCTCGTTGAACTTGTCTACTTGTTTGCCTATTCGGGGACGCCGATCGAGATGGCTTCAAAGGAGCGGGCAATGGAGATCGGTACAGTGGAATACATCGGCAAACAGTTGTTCACGACCTTCCTTTTCCCCTTTGAAGTGACGTCGATCCTCCTTCTTACAGCTATCGTAGGAGCGGTCGTTCTTGCAAAGAGAAAGTTCGATTGACTATGGACCTTCAAGCATATCTTTTTCTTGGCGCGGCAACCTTTGTCATCGGCGTGACGGGTGTGCTCACTCGTCGCAACGCCATTATCGTCTTTATGTCGATCGAGTTGATGTTGAACTCTGTCAACCTGACGCTGGTTGCTTTCTCGGCGTTCCTTGGGGATGCAACCGGCCAGATGCTTGTGTTTTTTGTCATGACAGTGGCTGCCGCCGAAGCTGCTGTCGGGCTTGCGATTATCATCTCGCTGTTTAGAAACAAGCAGACGGTCAATCTTGATGAAGTGAATATTTTGAAATGGTGAGAAGGAATTGTTGATTGGATAATTGAATCATTGACGATTGGATCATTGACGATTGATTCATTGACGATTGGATCATTAGAAATGTTATGACGCAATCGGAACGACTGAAAGGCCGAACAAAAGAGTTCGCGATTCGAATTGTGAATCTCTTTCGTGCTTTGCCAAAGACCGATGAAGCGAGAACAATTGGAAGGCAAGTTCTTCGTTCAGGTACGTCAGTAGCCGCAAATTACAGAGCTGCATGTCGAGCACGGTCGAAGGCGGAATTCATATCGAAGATCGGGATTGTCGTTGAGGAAGCAGATGAAACCGTACTTTGGTTAGAGCTTCTCGTTGATACCGGAATTGTGCAAGAATCCAAAATGAAAGATATCTTGGCAGAGGCAAACGAACTGCTAGCTATTTTCGCTGCCTCACAAAGCACAGCAAAAAGGAACACTCCAAGAAAATGAATCAATGATTCCCCGAAGGGGTCCTTCGGACAATGAACCGATGATTCAATGACTCCAATGACTCAATGATTCAATGATTCAATGATTC
>JANONN010000364.1:0-15642 GCA_031420835.1 Ignavibacteriales bacterium
TTCCCTCCAACGTTCACAGGCCAACTTGTTGCGGATGTCCAAATTTGATACCACAATTTTGCCACAGCGCCCGTAAGGCCGAGCAAGAGGCAAACCCATGGAAGTTTTGAAGGCTTCACGCCCATCGCGTCATCAAGACCGTGGACGGCAAACGGCGTATAGACATCAACGATCTTGTATCCTCGCTCCCTCGCTTCACGCGTGGCGCTGAGAATATCTTGTTCGTCTCCAAAGACGCTGACCAGCAAACGACGACTCATACCGGTACCTCCTTCCGAGTTGGCTCATTCATATGAGCTTTTTCAGGCTTTGAATTTCGTCCGTAGCTCAATACTCCTTTTACTTCGCCAATAGAGATCACAGGCAGAAATCGAACGAACAAGAGAAAGAGGGTAAAGAAGAGACCGAAGCTCCCGATGAGCGTTGCAATCTCCACAAAGCTTGGTGTGTAGTGCGCCCAGCTTGAGGGGAGATAATCACGCGAGAGCGATGTTACAATGATCACGAATCGCTCAAACCACATTCCGACGTTGACAAGAATGACAAGGATGAAGACAGCGGTGAGGTTCTGCCGGATTTTCTTCGACCAGAAGAACTGAGGCACAACAAGATTACACGTCACCATTATCCAGTACGCCCACGCATATGGGCCAAGGGCACGATTAATGAAGGCGAACCGTTCATATTCATTGCCGGAGTAGAGGGCCACGAAAAACTCCGTCATGTACGCCAATCCTACCATGCCACCTGTCGCAATGATGACCTTGCACATCGATTCGATGTGGTGCATCGTGATGTATGCTTCAAGCCTCATCACTTTGCGGGCAATCAGCATCAATGTCAACACCATGGCAAAGCCAGAGAAGACTGCGCCCGCGACAAAATACGGAGGAAAGATGGTGGCGTGCCATCCCGGAATAACCGACGTGGCGAAATCCCAACTAACGATCGTGTGCACAGAAACAACGAGCGGCGTGGCAAGTCCTGCAAGGAGCAGATACACTGTCTCATAGCGCGACCATGTGCGGTTTGAACCGTTCCAACCGAGACTGAAAAATCCGTAGAGCGCTTTTTTGATCTTCGACTTCGTCCGATCGCGTAGTGTCGCGAGATCGGGAACCATACCGACATACCAGAACACAAGCGAGATAATAAAATACGCGCTGATGGCAAACATATCCCACACTAACGGGGAACGGAAGTTCACCCATAATGGTCCGCGTAGATTCGGATATGGAATCACCCAAAACGCTAACCACGGTCTTCCCATATGAATGATCGGAAATATGCCGGCGCAAATGACGGCAAAGATCGTCATCGCTTCAGCCGAGCGATTCACCGATGTCCGCCACCGTTGGCGGAAGAGAAAGAGAATCGCGGAGATGAGCGTGCCCGCGTGACCGATACCAATCCAGAATACGAAATTGGTGATGTCGAACGCCCAACCGACGGTGTTGTTCAACCCCCACGTCCCGATACCGGTCATGAGCTGATACGAAACGGCCCAAACACCAAGCCCTAACATTGCCAAGGCCACAAAGAATCCGGCATACCACGCACCCGATGGTTTTTGGTCGAGCAGATCGCCGACATCATGCGTAACGTCTGCGTACGATTTGTTGCCAAGAATGAGCGGCTTGCGAAGGATGGAGAAGACTTCAGACATTGGTTTCCTACTTTACAGTCGATTGATACTTCGTCAATGAAACATCTTGTTACATTACTCGGCGTCTTCAGAGGAAGAAGTGTGGTCCTGACATCTTGGTGAAGACCCCCTGTAGTCCCCCTAAGAGGGGGACGGTTTTCATTCTCAGTGTTGTTGCAGGAAAAGCATGCCGTACATTTCCTTCCCCTTCGCGCTTTCCAGCGTCCCGTGTTGTTTGCGGGATTAGGCGAAGGCCAGGATGGGGTCTGCCTCGCCTATTTCTCATCATTGAGTCGCCCACGGACTGTGAAGTCCAATACCTACGCTCCATGGCCGTCTCTATTCTTCACCATTGTCATGTATCCCACAGACGGTTTCACGCCAATCTCCTCCAACACGCGATAGTGCCGCGGATCGCTCATGCGCTTGACAAGCTCACTGTTTGCATCATTCATGTCTCCAAACACAATCGCGTTTGCCGGACACGATTGAGCGCATGCAGGTTGGATGTCGCCATCCTTCACCGGCACACCATTCTTCTTTGCTTCGATCTTTGCTTCTTGAATTCGCTGAACACAGAACGTGCACTTTTCCATCACCCCGCGGTCGCGGACGGTGATGTCGGGATTCAGAACAAGCTTGTGCCGTTCGTCGCCATGCTTATACTGAAACCAGTTGAACCGACGAACTTTGTACGGGCAGTTGTTCGAACAGTAGCGTGTTCCCACACATCGGTTGTACACCTGCTGATTCAACCCTTCCTCACTGTGGACTGTCGCGAGCACGGGACACACCGTTTCGCAGGGCGCGTGGTCACAGTGGTGACACATCATCGGTTGATGCGCAACGGAGAAGTTGCCCTCACTCTCATCATAGTAACGGTCGATTCTGATCCATGCCAGCTCGCGACTTCGACCCACTTCATCTTTGCCAACAACCGGAATGTTGTTCTCTGCTTGACAACTCACAACACATGCTGAACATCCTGTGCATGCTGTCAGGTCAATGGCCATTCCCCAATGGTGTCCAGGATATTTATGAGGATCGCCCCACATACTCACAATGTCATGCTTGCGGAAACTTCCTGACGATGGATCGGCTGCATAAGCGGCCAACGTTGTTTCTTGCACGATCGGTCGACGCTTGCCGTCCGCAGGCGCAAGATGGGGAGGGACATGCAGCGAGTGATGATCTTGCGTCGAAGCCAAATGGTGCTGTTGACCTGTCTTCGTCACTTTCACTTGCTGCATATCGTATGCGATCTGGTTTCGGTGCCACGCCAGTAACGGCGCTGCGTTCTTTCCGACGAGCGCACCGGGCTGAACTGTTTGTTTCCCTTCTAGCCACTGCGGACCGATGTTCACGAAACGATCTGTTCCTTTTCGACCATATCCGAGCGCAACAGCAACGGTACGATCATCCTGTCCGGGCTGGATGTGGGCAGGAACCTCGAGAGCTTTGCCATCCAACTCAAGACGGACTACATCGCCTTCGGTGACGTTAAGCCGCTCTGCACTTTTTCGGGAAAAGGAGGCATAGTTATCCCACACAATCTTTGTGACCGGATCTGGAAGTTCCTGGAGCCATGGATTATGGGCGTGCTGTCCACCGAACATGCCAATCGTCGGATAGAGAACCAAGCTGTAGGTGGAGCTTTCCGCTTGAGTGTTCGAAACCGATTCTCGCACAACACTCCGCACCGCTTCCATGCTGAACGTGCGTTTGTCGGCACGAGCGGGTCCGCCAGACTGCTGTCGCCCGCCAGCCATCTGTCGGGCTGGGGCTGGCTGCACTTCTGCAAATCCATCCATCACCGATTTGTCCCAGAACTTCTGGAACGACTTCTCTTTCGCCTGACGCTTGAGGTGCGTTCGCTCCCATTCTTGCCGAATCAGATCGTACGCAGATTTCTTTTCGCCTATCCAGCGAGCAAGACTCTCGATGAATGGACGCGTCGAGCCGAAAGGCTGCATAAGGGGCTGTGTCACAGTAAGAACTCCCGCCACAGGCTCTGCATCGTTCCACGATTCCAATGCATGCGGTTCGGGACAAACAGCATTTGCGACATGTGCCGTCTCATCAACGCGTTCAGCGATGCTGACTACGAAAGGAACCTGATTGATCCATTCACCAATCCCTTCCCCATCCGCCACATCATATACCGGATTGCACCCTTGAATGAACAGAGCGGAGACACTTCCGGCTTTCAGTTCGTCAAGGAGCGATTTCAGTTCCGCATCATTTCCTTGCTTCTGGTAAGAAGGACGCTCAATGTCAACTGTTGATGCATAGTTTCCCAAGATGTGATTGATGAAATTGATCTGAATCTGTGCATCGAGATCGTTCAACCCGCTGACGACCAATCCCTTGCCACGCGCATTCCAGAGTCGTTCTCCCAATTTCTTGACCACCTCATCCACCGCTCCGTTTGCCACCATCGGAACACTGATCCCCGCTTTGGCGGCAATTGCTGCGACAAGTTGCCGAATCATCAATCGAGTTTCCGCCGGTGAGCGGCTGAATCGTTCATCCGCGTTGCTGCCGGTCAATGAGACGCGCGATTCAATCTGAGCATGATAGGAATATTCCGGGGGAGTCCCTTTGAGCGATCTCTTCTCCCGATATTTGGGAGTGAACTCTACGGGTGAAATCCATGTGCCAAGGAAATCGGCATCGAAACTGACAATGACGCCAGCATTCTCAAACCGATAATGCGGCAACATTCGCCGGCCGTGTGTCTTCTCGTGCGCGTCAAGAATCGCCGATGACGAGAGCGCATCGTACTGAATATGTTTGGCGTTCTTGAAGCTTGAAGCAAAGCGGCGGACAAGTTCTTTTGTCGTGGGACTCGTTATGCTTCCCGTGAGCAGCCGAACCGCACCACCTTCTTTCTTGATTCTCTCAAGCCGCTCCGTTACTCTCCGATCAACGTCTTCCCACGTGGTTGCCTTCCCGTCAAGAAGCGGATTCATCAACCGTTGTGAATCGTACAATCCTAACAATGACGCCTGACCGACTGCGCAGAGTCCGCCGCGTGAGATGGGATGGTCGGGATTTCCTTCAAGCTTAATAGGCCTGCCGTCTCGGTTCTTCCCCAGTACTCCACATCCTGCGCTACAACCGTTACACGTCGTTGCGTACCATGTTGCAAGTCCGGGCGTTATCTCTTCCGGCTTGATGAGGAACGGGATTGCCTTCTCCACTTTGGCAGGCTGGCATCCCGCTAACACACCCCCAGCGAATGTGAAACCGGCGAGCTTTAGGAAGTCGCGACGGCTCCAGGCAGCATCGGGCGCTTCTGGTTCGTCATTCAGATAGATGTTATCGTGTTTGGGCATCAGTGTACCTGAAACGTAATACTGAGAAATCTCGGTGGAGAGAACAAACAGCCCTCTCCTCTCCCGACCTTATTGCTTCTTTCTCTGTGCTTGACTACATTAACTCCACACAACTCGCACTCACAAAGAACATGACGACTCCGCTTGTTGACACGATTGCAGAACGGTTCTCGATCACTCCTGATCGGTTAATCGAACAGGGGCTGAAAGCATTTCTCGAAGATCAACTCGCTCTTCTTACGAGTGAAAGTCGTGTTCTTTTTGCAAAGCACTCCGTTCAATCCCTAGAAGAATTCGACAAGCTCATCATTAACAACCCAGACCAAGAATCTGCACTCCTACCCGATTTCCAGCATGCTGATTTTCTCATCTCTCGCATCGCCGAAATGAAACAATGGATTGCCGAGTTGAATGGAATCCATTGATTTCGCTACCCTCGGCACAATCGCCCGCCAGAATGACGTGGTCGGGCGGGCTTCCACAGAATTCCCCGACAGCGTCCTGACGGCGGTGGTCACAGACAATAAGCTGCGCGTCTTGCTTGCTGACAATTCCTATTTCGATTTCTGGTGGTCTCTGAATATCGAAGGACGGTATGCTCACCACTGGGAGCGCCGCCACATCGACGGTACGATTTACCGGTTCGACAACGCTCCGCATACCAAATGGCAACACGTCAAATCGTTTCCGCATCATTTGCACTTCAGAAGCGATTCCGATGTTCGCGAGAGTGACATTAGTTTAACCCCGCCTGAATCCATTCGCCATGCATTGACATTTGCACAGGGTCTCCTGCGTTCACGCTCTTCTCAAGGGGAGTGAAGTGTTTCTGTCATTGGCTGTAAACTTCAATAATGGCACGTTATGCAATCTGTTGATGCGTGAACCTTCTTTCCCTTCAACCCCTGCAGATTGACATCACGGTGGCAGTTCACACACCACCCCATCGAAAGATCGTTCACCTGCCGCACGCGCTCCATCGTTTGGACCTCCCCGTGGCACGTCTGACAATCGACGCCTGCACTTACGTGCGCGCTGTGGTTGAAGTACACAAAGTCAGGCAGATTGTGTACCTTCACCCATTCGGTAGGCACTTGCTGTTTCGTTTCGTCACGCTTCAGTTCAGTATTCAGCCCCATACCATCATAGATCTTCTTGATCTCTGGTGAGACAACCTGTCGCGGTTTCCGGTTCTCTTTGGTCGCAAGCTCATCCTCTGCCCGCACATCGAGGATCGGCGCGGTGACGAACTTGTGGCAGTTCATGCAAACATTGGTGGATGGAAAGCTGGCATTCTTGCTCGTCTCTGCCGATGAGTGGCAGTGCAAGCATGCGATCCCTAACTCGCCTGCATGGAGACGGTGGGAATACGCGATCGGCTGGACCGGTTCGTATCCTTCGTGATTTCCGGGAAGTCTATAGGCTTGAGTGTACGAGCCGATGAAGATCGTCAGACTCAACACCAATGCGACACTAAGATAGATCGTCGCCAATCGACTATTCATCCAAGATATTCCTTTCATCGCATCAACCCCGAATCCGCCTTTCGGCGGAGGGGTCAACAGGAGACTTCTGCCTTTGCCCGACGATAGTAATACCAGTTCAGGAACAAACAGAAGGCATAGAACGTCGTAAAACCGAAGAACGCCGTATTGGGCGATCCGGTGCCGGAAATCGAATACCCCAACAGGATCGGCACGAAGAACCCAAACACGAGCACGGCAACTGCGGCAGAGAATCCCAACACGGGAGATGCCTGCTTCGGCGGGAAGATCATCGCAATCTGCTTGAAGACTGATGCGTTCCCAAGCCCCGCCGCCGCAAAGATCAGTAGCATGAACGCAAGGAAGATACCGAACTCATCTGCAGACGTTGGCGACGTCGTGAAGGTAACTCCGATGGCGGAGACGATAAACAGAAACGCCACGACCGTGGTAACGCGACCGCCGCTGAATTTGTCGGAAAGAATTCCGCCGATGGGTCGGATGAGCGCGCCGACGAGCGGACCGAGAAACGCGTACTTCAACGGGTCGGGTGCATCGGGCAGATGACCGAAGACTTCTCGGATCAACGTCGGCAGCGCTCCGGCAAATCCGGAGAACGAACCGAAGGTCATCGTGTAGAGAATCGTGGTGATCCAGGTGTGTTTGAGCTTGAGAACCTTGAACTGCTCTCCAAACGATCCGCGCGCGGGATGGCTTTTCATTCCAAACCAGACCAGCGCAGTGATGATGATAGTGGGGATGAGCCAGATGTATGCGGCGTTCTGCGGCCACATCGGCATCGAATTCACGATTTCCTTTGTCTTGGGATTGACGACATTAAACGTCATCGAATCGCCGCCATACGAGCCGAACAAACCCGCAGCGATCGCTAGTGGAATGAGAAACTGTGCAGAGCTTGTGCCTAAATTTCCCAATCCAACATTGACTCCAAGCGCCGTTCCGGACAGCCGCTTCGGGAACCAGAGATTGATGTTGGCTGACGAGCTGGAGATTTGTCCGCCTGCAGCAAGTCCTGCCATCCCCGCCCAGAAGAGAAGCGTTCCGAAGGACGTTGCTGGATCTTGAACGACAATTGCGATGCCGAAGATCGGCACGAGCATCAATGCTGTGGTGATGGCAGTGGTATTCCGCCCGCCGATTTTCAGGACGAGGAACGTGTGAGGAAAGCGTGCGACGGCCCCCATCAAGAGCGACATTGCAGGAAGCCAAAACCGCTGCTCCACCGTTAGATTGAAACCGAGTCCCGGCAGCCGCACCACCAACGCGCTCCACATGAACCAGACAGCGAACGCAAGATGCAGCGCAAGGAATGAGATGATGATCGTGCGGTAAGCGAATCCTTTGTTCTTCTCCCAGAACTGTTGATCTTCCGGTTCCCAGACAAATTGTTGTTGGGTCATAGATGATTCACTTGGAATTATTGAAATTGAACGAATTTAATTTTGACATTATTTGTAACTACTCAGCCAAACATACGAAGTGGATCGGTCCATCTTAAGAACCCCATCGGGGTTCAATGTTTATAGCACGAAACATAGATCATTTCTCGAACCCCGTAGGGGTTCAACACAAAAAACTCATCAACCCCGAAATGTAGCGCTTCGGGGTCAAAGGAAATGAATTTGGTTTGGTGGAACCCCTGACGGGGTTCATATTCTTTTGCCAACACTCGGGCTATAAACATTGCACACCTACGGTGTGCTTCTCGAACTCGATTCATCATTGTTAGAAGATGCTGAGTAGTTACCATTATTTTTTCAAAATGTTTTGATGCTTGCCTTCGACCGTCTCGACCACTGGTGCTGGAACTGCAACTCCTTCAAGCCGTACTCCTTCTTCTCCCGCCGTCAGGTCGGTTGTTGGCTCATGATAATCTTCCGAGAACGAACCCTTCGGCTCCTTCAAGAAGAAGAGACAGTAGAGAAAGCTGACGAACGCACCCGCCGATAAGATGTAGAAGAAGGTTGAAGCATCCACGAGAGAATAGATGACAAGGTAAATCACCGCACCGACGTTACCGTACGCGCCGGCCATTCCTGCAATTTGTCCGGTCATTCGACGGTTGATGAGCGGAATGATGGCGAACGTCGCGCCCTCAGCGCCTTGGACAAAGATCGAACAAAGAATCGTAATAGCGACGGCAATCCAGATTGGCCACGTTGAGCTGATGAACGCCATCCCCAAGAATCCGAGCGCGATGCCGAACATGTAGATGCCCATCACTAACTTGCGATTAGACATCAGATCGGAAATCAACCCGCCGAGCGGGCGGGCGAAAAGGTTCACAAAGGCAAACGATGAAGCAATCAATCCAGCCCACACCGGATCGAGTGTGAAGGTCATTTCGAAAAATGCAGGCAGCATGGAGACAACGGCTAATTCAGCGCCGAAGTTTGCAACGTATGTGAGATTCAGGGCAGCCACACTGTTGAACGAATACTTCTCATTCTCCGGCACGCCGCGCCGCAGCACGGGCAAGTTTACCTGAAGCGTCTTGATAACGTGCGCGATGAAGATAATGAGAAGAACGCCGTAGATAATGTAGAGATAATCGTCGGGGAGGAAATGTACCGGCTGACCGAGTTCATCTGTTGCTTTGATTCTGCTGATGCGCCAGGCGAGCAATCCCAGAGCGCCGACAAGTGGAAACGACCAGATCAGGTATTGCGCCAAATCGCCGTACGAGGTAACGATAAGCGGCTGAGCTTTCTTTGTTCCGACAAATTCAACGCCTTTAGGCATATCCCGAACGACATTGTAATAGATGAATCCGTAGATGAACGACACAACACCGTTCAGGAACAGCGCCCAACGCCAGCCATCCTTCTCAAGTCCGAACGTGTCATGGAAGACCGTGATGGCGAGCCACGGAAGCGTGATCGCAGCCCACGCCGATCCGAAATTCCCCCAACCGGCATAGAACCCTTCGGCGCGACCGATCATCTTCGGCGGAAACCATTGAGACACCATCCGGATGCCAATGACGAAACTTGCTCCCACACAGCCAAGGACAAGGCGCGACACGAGCAGTTGCATAAAGCTGTTGCCGAAGGCGAAGATGAACGTCGGGATGGATATCGTGATGAGCAGACCGGAAAAAACGAGACGTGGGCCATACTTATCGATCAACGCACCTACAGCGATGCGCGCGGGAATCGTGAGCGCAACGTTCACGATAGCGAGAATCTTGATATGTTCTGGCGTCAACCAATTTATTTCGCGCAGCATGGTGGTTGCCAGCGGAGCCATGTTGAACCAGATGTAAAACGAAATCAGAAAAGCGATCCACGTGTAGTGCAACATGCGGATGCGCTCCTGACCAAAATCAATCAGTTCGGGCTTTTGAAATTTCATAGTCTGCTTTGGTTGAGTTGCGGAACAATCAATTCTTTATAGCCGCTTTGCGAATGCCGTACCACCGCACTACCTGCGGCTTGCGCCAGAGATACGGATTGGGAACCACCAATGCATGAACGAGACGGGTAAATGGGAAGAATGCGATCATCACATACGCTCCGACAATATGGATTTTCACCATCCACGGCATGGAGGTGATGGGAGCAATGTCGGGATTCAGCGTTACGATCGACCAGAGATACGGCACGGCCGTTGCTGCATACCATGACGATCCCCAACTATGAAACACTGCCGTGTAGAGACCAGTAAAGACCTGGACGACAAACATTCCGAAGAGAATCCAATCTGCAGTGCTCGTCACCATCTTGATCTTGGGTACTGTCACACGCCTCGTAATAATACTGATGAGTCCAATCATGGTGAGTACCCCGAAGATGAACGCGGTGATTTCAAGGACATAGAGACGGAGCGGATGACTATTCCACACAAGAATCTCTCGTGGAATCAAAAAGCCGATCACGTGTCCGGCAAGCACAACGAGAATTCCATAGTGAAACGGTACCAATCCCCAGAAGTGCTGTTGGTTCTCAAGAAACTGCGACGAGAGGCTTGAGAAGGTGAATGTTTCCCGAACGTAGCGTCGGATGGAGACAATCAGGAAGATCCCCAGCGAGAGATACGGGAGAACAATGAAGAGGACTTCATCCAGAAAAAAGGGACTACTGCTGTTCATGGGATTCGACTCCATTTGAATGGCGTTCTTCAATGGCATGCTTGAGGGCAAGCAAGACGTGTTCGTACGGATTTTGCTTCTCCTTAAACGCTTCGAGCATCTTGGTGAGCGCTGGTGAAACGAACTTGAGAGCCAATTCATTCGCTTCCTTACCCGGCTCAACTCTCTCAAGCGCGACAAGAACATGTGAGAGATGATCAGGCAACTCGGTGGACTCTTGTATCCCAAGAGCCTTCAACGATTGCCGCATCTTCACTAGGAAACTCCCCCGCTCGTACGTTTCTCCGTACAGGTGCCATCCCACTTCCAGGCTGCTGAGCGGGTTGATGTCAAACGTGCGAGTGTAGAGTTCTTCAAACTCCTCTCTGGAAAGATTGCTCGTCTTCTCCGCAAACATTGAGAGTTGATCCTCTTTTGACTGGCGGGCAAGTTCCCTCACCACTTCTCCATATTCCTCCGAAGGATACGTGAGAAGCTTTGCAAACAGTTCGTAGCTGATCGTGTTCATCAGAGTCCTCGTTCCGGTGCTTGAACGAAACCGAAGCCTGTGCTTGCCCTATGTTCGTGTGGATCTTTCATCATTTCGATCGCTTCTTCCCTGTGCATCGGCGGAATCACAAACCGGTCGTCGAAGGTGCAGAGGGATGTCAACCGGTAGATCGCTTCAGCTTCTTCCGGGTTTGATCCGACGTCATTGAGTAACCGCTCTGCCGTTTTCATATCAATGTCACCCACTGTAACGGCGCGCCGGTAGATGCGGACTGCCTTTTGTTTCTTTAGCGCGTACACAACTTTTGCCTGATGCCCCGCCCCGAAGAGATTCGCCAGAAACTGCAACGGCACGCGCGACTCTTCAATGTCGTGGAAGAAATTGTCCGACACACTGCTCACGGTGTCGTCCGTTTTGCTTGCCATGACCGGAGACATCGGCGGCACGTAAAACAACATCGGCAGTGTGCGATACTCGATGTGCGGAGGGAGCGCGATCTTCCACTCTTTCACAAACTTATAGACCGGCGACTGTTGCGCCGATTCGACAACCGATTCATGAATGCCGTTCTTCAGCGCTGCTTTGATCACTTCCGGGTCATTCGGATTGAGTATGAGCGAACGATGGCCATCAACCAATTCCTCATTTGGGAGTTTTGCAACTTCTTCCAGCCGATCGGCATCATACAGCAAGACGCCCAAATACCGAATACGTCCGACGCACGAATGGAAGCACGCCGGCGACTGCCCTGTCTCCAATCGCGGGAAGCAAAGGACACACTTTTCCGACTTACCGGTTGACCAGTTGTAGAACGTCTTCTTGTACGGGCAAGCTGCGATGCATGATCGCCATCCGCGGCATCGCTTCTGATCAATGAGAACAATACCATCTTCTCCACGTTTGTAAAGCGCTCCGGAAGGACACGCAGCGACACAACTGGGGTTCAAACAGTGGTTGCAGATGCGCGGAAAGTAGAAGAATACGAGCCGCTCGATGGTGAACAGCTGCTGCTGTTGCTCCGGCGTTAATCCCTGGAGATTCGGATCGTTCTGCGCGTATATAGACGATCCGCCAAGATCATCGTCCCAGTTTGGACCTGACTCAACGTTGATGTATTCCCCGGTCACCATCGAAACCGGTCGGGCCGTCGGTTGATCGGGGCCTTCGGGCGCGTTGAACAGTTCGTCGTATTTGTAGGTCCATGGTTCGTAGTAATCATCCATCGTCGGCTGCGATGGATTGTGAAAGATGTCGGTCACCGTCCGCCGCTTGTTGGTTGATCGCAGCTCGAGTTTCTCGTCGTTCATCTTCCATCCGCCGCGATATTTTTCTTGATCTTCCCACTGCGTGGGGAAACCTGTTCCGGGCTTCGTCTCCACGTTATTCCACCACATGTACTCAGTGCCGCGTCGGTCTGTCCAAATATTCTTACATGCAATGCTGCACGTGTGGCACCCAATGCACTTGTCCAGATGGAAGACCATTGAGATTTGCGATCGAACATTCATAGAGTTGTCCTCGTTGAGATTATCACAGCGTTCATTCCATCAATCCATCACTCCATTACTCCATCGCTCCATCATTCCCCTTCTACCACACCAACTCCGGGCACTTCCTTACTAGCACATGCGTGTCGCGGTTGCAGCCAATCGGACCCCAGTAGTTAAAGTGGTACGTAAACTGTCCATATCCGCCGATCATCAGATTTGGTTTGAGCCGAGTGCGCGTGAGCGAGTTGTGACCGCCGGCGCGCTTGTTATTGCGCAGCGGTGATTTCGGGACTGAATACGTCCGTTCCGGCGAATGATAAATGATGCAAATGCCCCGCGGGATGCGCGCACTGACAGCAGCGCGCGTGACAACAACACCGTGGTCGTTATGCACTTCCACCCAATCGTTATCGAAGATCTCAAGCTCCTCAGCGTCCTTGTCATTCATCCAGAACGGTTCGACGCCTCGCGAGAGGGTCGTCATGCGCTGGTTGTCGCCAAACGTCGAGTGAATGTGCCACTTACCGTGCGGCGTCAGGTAATTCAGCATCATCGTCTTGCCGACTTCCTTACTGAAGCGCAGATCGGCATACTCCGTAGGGCGCGGCTTGGGCTTGTAGGTGGGCAGATGTTCGCCAAATTGGAGATAGCCGGGATGATCGAGATAGAAATGTTGGCGACCGGTGAGCGTGCGCCATGGCACAAGCGCTTCCTTGTTGTAAGTGAATGGCGAGTACGGCCGACCGTTTTCGGTGAGACCGGACCACATCGGGCTGTTGAGCAAACGCATCGGCCTACTTTGCAATTCACTATAGTTCACCCGCACCCCACGGTTCTTCTCTGCAAGATGTGTCAACGGCAACCCGACTTTTTCTTCCATGTTCTTGTACGAGCGATAGGCAAGCTCGCCGTTCGTGACAGTGGCGAGAAGCAGGATCGTATCGCACACGTGAATATCTTTTTCGAGTGAAGGATATTTCTTGCCATCGAATGAAACTGTCGGGTGGGTGATCAACATCTGATCATAGAAATCATCGATGGCATATTTCGTTCCATGTGCACCAAGACCGTTCTCGCGAGATTTCGTCCCGAACGAGATGTACTGGTTGTACACGTTCTTGTAATCACGCACCATGATCGCCATGTTCGGCATTGTTTTGCCCGGAATGGCTTCCACTTCTCCCGTGATCCAATCCTTCATCGAAGCTTGAGAGATTTCTGCATTTGTATCATGCATGAGAGGTGTTGCGACAAGATCCTTCACCGGCTCCGGGAAATGCTTGACCGCAAGCTCAGAGAATTTCTTCGCGATAGCTTTGAAGATGTCCCAGTCGCTTTTCGATTCCCAGCACGGTGGTACTGCCGCAGAGAGTGGATGGATAAAGCTGTGAAGATCGGTGGAGTTCAGATCGCCTTTTTCGTACCATGTGGCGGCGGGGAGGACGATGTCGGAGTACAACGCCGATGTATCCATCCGGAAGTTGAGGTCAACCACAAGATCCATTTTCCCTTGCGGCGCAATTTCGTGCCAGACAACTTCCTTCACATGATCCTTCGCCAGCGGCTCGGCAATAGTATTAGTGTGCGTGCCAAGATAGTGCTTCAGGAAGTACTCATGCCCTTTGGCGCTTGACATCAGCGCGTTGCCGCGCCAGATGTACCACACGCGGGGCCAGTTCGCCGGCGCATCGGGATCTTCGACTGAGAACTTCAGCTTGCGTGCCTTGAGTTGCTCAACGACATATTTGGTGATCTCCTCGTTTGTTTTGCAGCCCGCCGCCTCCGCTTCACGGACCAACTCAATGCTGTTCTTCTCAAATTGCGGATAGAACGGGAGCCATCCATTCCTTACTGCCTTCACCTGCACATCCATCGTGTGACCCTGAGCGATCGAACCCTTTTCTTGGCGCTGCGGAACAGTGTGATAATCAGTGAAGTCCTTCTCGTAGCGCCATTGATCAGTGTTCACATAATGCCAGCTTGGGGCGTTTTGTTGGCGAGATGCAGGATACCAGTCCTTCGCGAACGCGATCGCACTCCAAGGTTCACCCGGGGCAAGTTTTTCTTGTCCAACGTAATGTGCGAGTCCCCCTCCATTGACACCCACGCATCCGGAGAACATCAGAGCGTGGATGCCGGCACGGTACATCAAGTTCGCATGATACCAGTGATTGATGCCTGCGCCGATGATAATCGTGCATTTCCCGTTCGTATGTTCGGCTGTTGAACCCCACTCGCGTGCAAACTGCAGAAGGTCCTTGCGACCCATACCCGTGAATTTCTCCGACCATGCGGGTGTGTACGGGACGGAATCATCATCGTAATCTTTCGGATAGTCCCCCTTCAATCCGCGCGCAACACCGTATTGAGCCATGAGCAAATCGTACACCGTCGCAACCGTGACGATGGTTCCGTCGGCTGTTTGGATTTTCTTGACGGGCACTTCACGGACAAGGCTGCGAGCTTCGGCGAAATCATCGAAGCGCACGCTTGCAACGCCATCGCCACTGCCAAGGAATGTCAGAATCGGATCGAAGTCGGTTCCGTCGAGTCCATCTTTCAACTGCAGGTTCCATTTCCCTTTTTCACTTCCCCATCTAAACCCGACACTTCCCATCGGCATCTTGAGACTTGCGGACTTTGTATCCCACATGAGAAACTTCCAATCGCCATTCTCGATGCTTGCATACTGTTTCACTCGCTGAGCGCGAAGAAGTTGTCCGGCCTCAAACACACCGTTCTCTTGCTTCAACTCTACGAGATAAGGGGCGTCGGTGTAGCGCTTCGTGTAATCGATGAAGTACGGAACCTGACGCTCGTGATGATATTCCTTCAGCAGCACATGGTTGACTGCCATCCACCATGCACCATCCTGACCCGCGTTGATCGAAACCCAGTGATCGGCGTACTTCGAGACTTGACTGAAATCGGGAGAGAACACGTAGAGCTTTGTTCCATTATGGCGGGCTTCGGCGGCAAAGTGAACATCAGGCGTGCGCGTCATGTTGAGATTAGCACCCATGCAAGCGATGAGCTTTGCATTGTACCAATCCGCCGATTCGTTCACGTCGGTTTGCTCTCCCC